>CAVGEP010000346.1:0-2006 GCA_963628105.1 Alistipes communis | reverse complement strand
GCATGGTCAAAGTTCTTGAGCACATCCCACGCGGTTTTCTGGATCTCGTTGCAGGGAAACACCATGTTCACGCCTTCGTTGACCGAACCCTCCACCTCGATGGTGAGAATACCGGTATGGCCGTGCAGGTACTGCGCTTCGCCCTTGAAGCCGTAAAAACGGTGTGCGTACTGCAGATCAAGTTTGGTGATGCTTCTCATGGTCGATTCTCCTTCTTTTATATATTTACGGGTGAACTGCGCCCGTATACGCTCAATACGAAGTCCCTTTTGCTATGTTATATCGGCTCAAAATCGATGGCTCCGTGCTTACAGATGGGACATACATAGTCATCGGGGAGAGTCTCTCCCTCATAGATGTGTCCGCATATTCTGCATACGAAGCCTTTCTTTTTCTCAGGCTGGGACTTCGGCTTGATATGTTTCTGATAGTACGAATAGGTCACGGCTTCCTTGTCTGACAGCAGCCGTCCCTCGGTGGGCGTGCACAGAAACAGGATGTGTGAACCGAGATCCATTTCCCGTTCAACCGCAAGCGAAAGGAATCCCTTGCAATGCTCCGGCAGAACGATAAGCCCGTTGCTGCTTCTTTCGGGAGAGCTCCCGGCAAACTTATCGACATCCCTGCCGCTCTGATACCCGAAGTGCCGGAATACCTCAAACGGCGTGTCCTCCGTTAGAGCGTTGATATTCATTGCTCCCGTTTTCTGAATGAGTTCGCAGGTGTAGTTTTGCTTGTTCACACCGACAGCGATGAGGGGCGGTGCGCTCGTGACCTGCATCACGGTGTTGACGATGCAGCCGTTGGCTTTGCTACCGTCTTGCGTTGTGAGAACATACAGGCCGTATCCGATCTGGTACAGAGCTTTCGAGTCAAGCACCGAGCCGCTCATATCAGTAATTCTCCGCGTGAAGCTCAAAGTAGCTCTGAGGATGGCTGCAGGTCGGGCAGAGCTCGGGCGCCTTTTCTCCGACTACAATATGTCCGCAGTTGCGGCATTCCCACACTTTGACCTCGCTCTTTGCGAATACTTCCGCCATCTCCACATTGTGCAGCAATGCGCGGTAACGCTCCTCATGATGCTTTTCTACGGCAGCCACCAGACGGAAACGCTCAGCCAGCTCCGGAAAACCTTCTTCCTCCGCCGTTTTCGCAAAGCTGTCGTACATGTCCGTCCATTCGTAGTTCTCGCCTTCGGCGGCGGCAAGCAGGTTGTCGGCGGTATCACCGATGCCCTGCAACTCCTTAAACCACAGCTTGGCATGCTCCTTTTCATTCTCCGCCGTCTTCAGAAACAGCGCCGCGATCTGTTCAAATCCCTGCTTCTTTGCAACGGAGGCAAAGTAGGTGTATTTGTTACGGGCCTGGGATTCGCCGGCAAAAGCTTCCCACAGATTTTTCTCGGTCTGGGTACCTGCATACTTGGTGTTGTTGTTCATAGCTTTCCGTTCCTTTCTTTACAGCAATCGAATAGTGCGAGCCAATTATTAGGACAAGTTCCTAATAAAATTATATATGCTGATTGCCGCTTCTGTCAATAGCTTATTGAGAAAAAATCCTGATTAAGGGCTTGCAGGGGAGTTAAGCTCTATCTGTTCTACAGCCAATCTATGAGGCTTTCGAATTTGATGCCGCCGCAAGCAGCATCGATGGGCTCCAAGGGGCAGCATATTTTTTTCGATGAATATTGTCAAGGCGGTTTTTTCAAATGGAACTGTAATTTCACTATGGTGTGCCCAGAATAATTGCAATCTCAATCGTCTGTTCCACCATCCAGGTACCACAAAATTACCGTTCAAAAAGCGGCCGACGATATACTTTGTTGTCTCTTGAACGAAGGATAGAGGGAGGCAGGATTTCCCTGCCTCCCTCGTTTTCAGCAAAGGATCAGCCTACTGTGCTATTATCGTTTATACAATTTTTTCAGGAATACAGCGTGGCCCTCGGCAGATCAATCGACAACGATCAGGTCGCCCGGCTGAACGCCTGCGGCGTCCGGGGAAAGA
>CAVGEP010000345.1:0-2009 GCA_963628105.1 Alistipes communis | reverse complement strand
TGCTTGATTCGGTCAACAGCACGCTGCGCTCGGTTCGCAGCGATGCGGACGCCAGCACGCAGACCATGATCGACGGTCTGCTCGATGTGCTCGATAAGGCTTCCCGCTCGAACAGCTCGGATAAGCTGCAGAACGCGACCGACGATATCCATGACGCCATTGACGACGCCAAGACCGACCTCGAGGACGATACCAACATCCTGAATATCGACTCCTCGGCCGATCTGCAGTCCGTTACCAGCAGCATGAGCCCGACGCCAAGCAGCCTGCAGTTCATCCTGCGCACGCAGGAGATTTCGGTAGACGATGATAAGGATAACGGCACTTCCGATCAGGATGCCGCTGACGAAGGCGTTCTGGCGCGTATCATCAATATCTTCAAGAAGCTCGCAACCGCGATTTACGGCGTGTTTGCGTCTGAGGAATAACCAAAAGGGACAGACGTAAGCTCGAAAGTCAATGGAATTAGCTAAAAATGTCGATAAAAAGTGATTTATAGGCAGTACACCGCATGATTCTTATGACAAACAATCGAAAAGCGGAGAAAACGCACTATCGTAAAAGATGGTGCGTTTTTTCATGCCCGAAAAGAGGTCGAAACGATGAATGAGATCACCTATGACTATTTCTATGGCAGCGAATCCGAGCAATTCAGTTACTACCGTATTCCTCGGCTGCTCATTACCGGCGCGCAGTTTCGCAAGCTGTCAACAGATGCAAAACTGCTGTACGGTTTAATGCTGGATCGCATGGGACTGTCTGCGAGAAACGGTTGGTACGATGATACCGGCAAGGTGTTTATTTACTACACCATGAACGAAATCGAGCATGACCTAAATTGTGGGCATGACAAAGCGATTAAACTGCTGGCCGAGCTGGATGCGGGCAAAGGCATCGGACTGATTGAGCGAGTAAAGCAGGGGCAAGGCAAACCGGCGCGAATCTATGTCAAGCGTTTTACCACAACTGCTATACCGCCGCAGAAAGAATCCTCTGCTCCACCATGTTCCAAAGGTTCGCAAAGCCGCATTCAAGACTTCGACTTTCCAGAAGTCCAGACTTCGGATTTTCCGAAGTCAAGAGGTCGGAAAATCCGAAGTGTAGATGTCGGAAAAACCGACCCTAATTATAATAATATAATCTATCCTGATAAGAGTTATCTCTACTCATCTATCCATCTATCAGAGCATTCCTCAGCAGACAGGATGGATAGACGCGAATGCAGAGCCGAAGTCAAAGAGAGTATCGAGTACGACCAACTGCGGACGATATACCGCTTTGACGAGCTGGAAGAAATCCTTGACTTGATGACCGATGTTCTGTGTAGCACCCGTGCTACCATGCGTATTGGCGGTGAGGACTTACCGATCGAAGCGGTCAAGGACCGGTTCTGGCGATTGGAGCAATCGCATATTGAGTATGTTCTTGACCGCATGAAAGAAACAACCACAAAAATACGCAATATTCGCGGCTACCTGCTGACTGCCCTGTATAACGCACCTACCACCATCAGCCATCACTTTCAAGCCGAAGTCCAACATGACCTGTATGGAAAATAGCAGTAGACAGCGAAAAGTAAATATTATCTGTGCCTAATGCGTCCCAAGTTGGGACGCATTAGGCACTCAAATCGAAAAGGAGGAATTGACTATGCCGAATGAAACCATCCCCAAGTCATCCGATACGCCTATCAAGTCTGCGGATGCCAAGTCACCCACCGTTGACCCAAAGAAACAGGACACACCTGCAAAAACTGCGGACACTAAAGCGACTCCCGCTACCGACCAGAAAAAACAGGATGCTCCCGCTAAGTCTACGGATACCAAGTCAGCACCCGTCGCTAACACAAAAAAGCCAGATGCTCCCGCAAAAGCCACGGATACCAAGGCGGCACCCACCGCCGACCCGAAAAAGTCGGACACACCAACGAAACCCGCAGAAACTAAATCGGCACCTGCTGCTGATTCCAAGAAACAGGATACACCCGCCAAACCTACGGACACCAAGGC
>CAVGEP010000344.1:0-2021 GCA_963628105.1 Alistipes communis | reverse complement strand
GTTGAGGTACTGCGCCAGATTTCTTGCCCTGGTCACGCTGCCGTGGTCAGGAGAAACGATAACCAAATCCTCCATATCCTTTTCCTGGAAATACTTTGCGATGATCGGCATTCCCAGAAGGTGGTCAACTGGAATGTCAAAGTATCCTTGAATCTGATTTGCGTGTAAATCCATAGTAAGTACTCTGTCGGCTCCTGCCGCCATGATAAGGTCTGCAACCAGCTTTGCCGTAATCGGGTCCCTTGCCTTAGCCTTTCTGTCCTGACGGGCATAGCCGTAGTACGGGATAATCGCGTTGATTCTGCCTGCGGAAGCCCGCTTCATGGCGTCGATCATGATCAGAAGTTCCATCAGGTTGTCGTTTACAGGATTACAGGTTGACTGGATTATGTAGACGTCGATTCCTCTAACGGATTCCCAAATGTTGACGGAAATTTCTCCGTCACTGAACTTTGTAACCGTGGCCTTCCCAAGGGGCTTACCCATAATGTCTGCGATTTCCTTGGCTAATTCCGGATGGGAATTGCCAGTAAAGATTTTGTAGTCAGAAAATACTCCGCTTCTCAATGTTTTTTACCTCGTCTTTCTTTTGTGTACTTTTGCTATTTTTTTCTCTTCAAAATTCCCTTTGCCGAAACCCATCCCGGCTTTTTCGTCCCGCGGGATCTTGCGATGTAAAGTGCATCTCCCTCGATGTCCTCGGTAACCGTGCTTCCTGCCGCAATATATGCGCCTTCGCCTATGTTCACCGGGGAAACGAGATTGCTGTTGCACCCGATAAAAGCACCATCCGAAACCTTTGAACGATATTTTGCGCTGCCATCGTAATTTACAAACACAACTCCGCAGCCGAGATTTACATTGCGACCCACATCAGAATCCCCTATATATGTGAGGTGTGCCGCTTTTGAGCCGTCACCGAAGGAGGAATTTTTGATTTCCACAAAATCTCCCACCTTGCAGTTTGCTCCGACCCTGCTTCCGGGCCGCATATATGCGAAAGGACCGACTTTCGTTCCTTCACCTATCGTACTTTCAACGATAACGGAGCTTTCGATTTCCACTCCGTCAGAAATTTTTGAATCCGTGATTCTGGTATTCTGCCTGATGATACAATTCTTACCGATTACGGTATTGCCCTCCAGGCTGACGCAGGGGCCGATCAAAGTCCCCTCGCCGATTTCCACGCTTTCGTCGATGTAAACAGAAGAGATATCTACAAATTTCACTCCCGCCTGCATATGTTTCAGGGCGGTGTTCATGCGTGTTTCCACCGACTTTTCGTATGCCTCAAGCAAAGCGTTTCTTTCTTTTTCGTCCATTGTCTACCTCTATTTTTCCAGGAGCATTTCGCCGACTTTGTAGATGTCCCCGGCACCCATGGTGATGACCATGTCTCCGGGCTCCGCATTTTCGCTGACATACGCCGCGATTTCTTCAAAGTCTTTCATAAAAAGCACTTCCTTTGCAGGGTGAGTTTCTTTGATTTTTTCCGCAAGCTGCTCCGATGAAATTTTGTATATATTTTTCTCTCTCGCCGCGTAGATTTCGGCAAGTATGAGCTTATCCGCCTTGTTAAATGCCTCGGCAAAATCATCGAAAAGCGCCATAGTTCTCGTGTAGGTATGGGGCTGGAAAATGCACCATAGCTTGTTGTGAGGTACATTCTGGGAAGCCGCCAGCGTTGCCTTGATTTCCGTAGGATGGTGAGCATAGTCGTCAACTATCTTCACTCCCTTTGCCGTGGTTCCCACGATGTCGAATCTCCGCTGGGTGCCGCAAAAGGCTTCGAGGGTTTCTTTTATAGTCAGTTCATCAACGCCAAGGGTGTGCCCACAGGCAAATGCCGCAAGAGCATTTAGAATATTATGCTCTCCCGGAATCCGAAGCTGGATTCTTGCCAGGGATTTTCCTCCGTGCCAAACCTCAAAGGAGGGCATTCCGTTTCCGTCAAAGCGGATTTCCCTTGCAAAATAATCGCAGTTTTCATTCAGTCCGAAGGTTACCGTATTGTCCATATC
>CAVGEP010000343.1:1410-2023 GCA_963628105.1 Alistipes communis | reverse complement strand
GCTGGAAACAGTCCCGATTCTGAGGGTTCCTGTGGCAATTCCGTTTATGTTGTTTATGGTCTGCTCCAACTTGTTTTGCTCGTTCACAAGGCTCTGCACCGCCCCCAGCAGTCGCTTTCCGTCCTCGGTCAGACTCACGCCGCTGCTGCTCCTTATAAAAAGCGGAAATCCCGTTTCCTTTTCGAGGGATGCGATCGCGTGACTGATCCCTGCCTGAGTGTAGTGCAAAACCTCTGCGGTTCTTGTAATATTCCCGATTTCGGCGGTTTTCAGAAAAACCTCGTATTTGTTTAAGAGCATACCGCACCTCCATAACTTTTTCTTGTTGCAAGCATAAGTTTTATTCTCTTTTCAAATGCCTCTTTCTACAGTATAATGGCTCTATCGTAAAAAAGCAAGATACCAAGATACAAACTTGTGCAAAATCTCCCCCTGGCAACGGATTGTCGTCGGCGCTTACGTGTTAGTACACATGCGACATTTCTTTCTCCGCAAATTTTTTTGTCCGACAATTTGCGAAAGATGGCAATCCGCTCCTTACGGGAGTTTTTCATTGATGGAGGCACAAAATGCAGAAAGAAGAAAGAAAAAAGGGCTGGTCGCAGGGGAAAGC
>CAVGEP010000343.1:0-1400 GCA_963628105.1 Alistipes communis | reverse complement strand
TTTATGATCGGGCTGATTTCTGTTGCTTGGGGTAGTTCTTATGTTATGATGATGGTGGGGCTGGACGGGCTTGCTGCCTGCTGCCTTACAGCTCTTAGGTTCGGCATCGCATTCCTGGTCGTTGCTGCTATATTTTGGAAAGAATTAAAATATACGACATTTAGAATTATAAAGAGAGGCTGCGTTTTAGGGGCATTTCTCTTTGCTATTTTCGTATTTTTGCTGCACGGAATGGAAAGCACCACAGCCTCAAACGCAGGTTTTTTAACCAGCACGGCGGTAGTCATGGTTCCGATCTTTCATGCTGTTCTTACCCGAACGCTTCCCGGCAAGCGAATCATCATCGGTGTCGCAATTACCATTACAGGCATTGGATTTCTTTCTCTGCAGGAGTCTCTGGCCTTCCACACCGGCGACCTTTTGTGCCTCGGTGGGGCGCTGATGTATACCTGCCAAATATTATGTACCGACAAATTTACCAAAGACGACAACCCTTTGCTTTTGGGAATTTGGCAGCTTGGATTTGCCGCTGTTTTCGCGCTTATTTCTACATTTATTTTTGAGACACCGACTCTCCCCTCCACGTCAGCCGAGTGGGGCGCGGTTCTTGGACTTGCTATCGTATGCAGTGCCTTTGGTTTCGTAGTGCAGCCCGTGGCCCAGGCGCATACCACCCCGGAGCACGCAGCCCTGCTCTTTTCATTGGAGCCCGTAAGCGCCGCCGCCTTCGCCTTTGTTTTCCTGCATGAGGTCCTGAATCTGCAAGGCATGATTGGCGCGGCGCTGGTTCTCTGCGGCGTTTTGTTTGCGTCCGTAAAAAAAGACAATAAGGACGGTGCCATTGTAAACCGCGGCTGAATGATGCTATGAAAAATGCAAAACTGCCGCGTTGCCGATTCGATTCTCCGGCTAGGCAGGCAGTCTTGCAGAACTATGTACACATTCGTTCTTTATTTTAGAACAAGTCGATGAGAGCCTGAACCGAGAAGAATGCCATAACCGCCACGAAAACGTATTTGTACATAAAGTCGATCCAGCTGCCCCACTTGATTTCGCAGGTTTCGTTGTATGCGGCTCTGATCTTTGCAGCGCCGTATTTCCAACCGATGAGAATTGCGATACTCAGTGCGCAGATATCATAGCCGATGGAGCCGATGATATTGTCGAATACCGAGAAGAAGGTATCGTTGAAGGCGCATGGGATTGCCACCAGCGCAGCAACGAAGAATGCCGCCACGGCACCTTTCTTTCTTGTAAGGTTGAAACCGAGCTTATCCGTAAAGAGGTTCAAGCCGATTTCAAGCTGCGAGATCGATGAGGAAATCCCCGCAAACAAAAGTGCAATATAGAACAGAATCATGAATATTGCTCCCAGCGGCAGGCTCTCGAACACCTTAGGA
>CAVGEP010000342.1:1108-2027 GCA_963628105.1 Alistipes communis | reverse complement strand
GCTGAATGTCGTCGAGGAATTTCATATCCTTGCGGAGCAGAAGCTGTACCTTGAGATTGGTTTCTTTTTCTGCCCTTCGGGCAAGGGAGAGCTTGTTGTACTCAAAATTCTCACGGGCATCCGAGCAGATGATCTCTATGTCGGGCTGCACCGACAGCAGCTGCATCAGATGCTGAATCTTGATGGCGACACTCTGTTCCGAGAGTACCGAGATGTTTGTCGGCTGTACAAGGAAATATACGATTTCACCTTGCGATTTGGTCTGAAGCCCGTTACGGGAAAAGTTGCTGATGCCGATCAGCTCGGCGGTGGATTGTTTTCGTTTAGCCATCTTCGCGCTCCTTCCATTCAAAGTATTGCTGTGTGGATACAAAGTACCGCCAAGCGCGTCCGATAAAATCCAGCACTGAATACTCGTCCATCCGGATGGAGAGAAACGCATACCCGAGCGTCAGGGCGGCAGGAAGGATAAATCCGAGCTTTGCCCATGAAACCACCGATATGGTGAGAGCGATGGCAAGGATGATGACATCCTTCAGATTCCAGAACCACAGCTTTGCCTGAGTCCGCATATTCTGCGGGTAGATATACTGTTTTTGCATTTCTTTTCTGTTTTCCTCTCTGTATTATTTCTTTGCAATCGCCCGTCCGAGGTTGATCGCCGTTGTCGTCGTATGCACTGCACTCATCATGTTGACTCTCATGCTTGTATCCAAACCGAACTGCTGTGCGATACGAGGCACTTCGTTTGCCGCCAGCATAACGCCAAGACCGAGAAGTGCGTGCGTCTGCATGGTAATCATGCCGAGTAACAGAAGCGTTGTCTGCATGAATGCCGTAAAGCAGATGGCAATAATCTGTTTGCACCAACCGGTAAACCCTTCGGAATACCCGCGCGGAAGGCTGAACATGTGAAGAC
>CAVGEP010000342.1:0-1098 GCA_963628105.1 Alistipes communis | reverse complement strand
ACCGCAATCTGCGTCAAAAGGATACCTCCGCGCTTGATATTGGAGAAGAAGCACTTGATGACGCAGTAGCCAAGGCAGATCAGCATCAGAAGTGCCAGCAATGAGTTTTTCGTTGATATTCCGGGCGCCCCTATAATCGTGAGAGCCTGATGACTGAGCAGATCAAAGTTGACATTCATACCGACAACCTCACCGACGAGGTCTTTGGCAAAGGTGTTCTGCAAATTGACTGCAAAGCGGAAGAGCTGCACCGGCACGACCGTGAAAAGGTTTACGGCAAGAAGTCCGTATAAAAACGGGAGAATCTGACGCTTGATGTTGGTGCGTCCCATGGATTGATATTCAATGGCGATATCGAAGATGGCAACCGCCAGCCCTGCAATAAAGAGTCCCCAGCCGAACAAAGAGAAGAATTTCAGGGCAGCCTGCACCCATGACAGATCGAACAGGTTTGCACCAAGCTCGGTCATCATCGTGAAAAAGTCCGCCAGGGCGTTATACACGGAGGTATAGAGCCAGTTCATGAACACGCCCCAGATGCTTCCCGATACGGTTTCCCATACGCCGGACAGCGCGGAGCTGATGGCATTGCCGATTCCGCTGATGAGGTCTGATATCCAGTCAAACAATCACGCATTCCTCCTTTCAAAAAATGTGGGAGAGGCGAGAAGCCCCTCCCTTTGTACGGTGTTGTTTACATTCCAAGAATTTTCCAAATGTAGAGAGGACAGGTGAGTGAGAAGACCAGGGTGGCGAGAAGAATCGCCGGAGCTGTCCATTCAAACTGCCCATGCTTGCGGTAATCGAGGTATGCAGTCGACACCTTTACGAAAAACAGTACAGCGAGGACGAGGTCGATGATGGGGAAAATGACCTTGTTGACAACCGACTTGATCTGTCCGCGTGCCGCAATCCAGGTATCTTCCACAGCACCCGCAACATCACCTTCCGCCGCAAAAGCGGTTACGCTCATCACGCTGACAAGCATAAGTATCGCAAACACCGTGAGAAGAATCTTTTTTGTTTTCTGTTTCATTTGAAACCCTCCTCGTATAATATAGTTACGATGTTTTTAGAAGGAACATCGTATAAAAACCT
>CAVGEP010000341.1:0-2036 GCA_963628105.1 Alistipes communis | reverse complement strand
CGGCGCTTCTTACCATGTTTTTCGGCTCGGCGGCGGGACTTACGGCAGCTACCGCATCTGCGGGATTTGCCAAAAATGTAAGACGGGGAATGTACTATAAGATTCAGGAATTTTCTTTCGGGAATATAGACAAATTTTCCACGGCAAGCCTTGTGACTCGTCTGACCACGGACGTACAGAATGTCCAGCAGGTCTTTCAGATGATGACAAGAATCTGCTTCCGGGCGCCGGCGGTGCTGATCTTTGCGCTGATCGCCTCATTTAGTGTGAGCAGGGAGCTTTCGCTGGTATTCCTGCTCTGCCTGCCGATACTGGGGGCGGGCGTATTTATCCTGATAAGCAAGGTGCATCCGATATTCGAGCGGGTGTTCAAGACTTACGACAAGCTGAATAATGTCGTGCAGGAAAATCTTTATGGCATGCGTGTGGTAAAATCCTTTAACAGGCAGGAATTTGAGACAAAGAAATTTACCGATATTTCGGGGCTGATTTATCGGGACTTCTCCAAGGCGGAAAAGACCATGGCATTCATCATGCCGCTAATGCAGTTCTGTATGTATGCGAGCATGCTGATTATATGCTGGCTGGGGGCGAGAATGATCGTCTCAAGCGGTAACAATGAGCTTTTCGGACTTACCTGCGGGCAGCTTCTGAGCATGATCACCTACTCCATGCAGCTTCTGATGAGCCTGATGATGATTTCCATGATTTTCGTATTTATCACCATGTCAAGGGCCTCTGCGGAGCGTATCGTGGAGGTGCTCGAGGAGGAAAGCGACCTTTCGAGTCCCGAGAATGCGGTTTGCGATGTTAAGAGCGGCGATGTTGACTTTGAACATGTCTGCTTTACCTACAAAAAAGGCTCGGACAAAAATGTTCTGGAAGATGTGAATTTGCACATCAAATCCGGCAGCATGGTAGGAATCCTCGGAGCAACCGGCTCCTCAAAATCCAGTCTTGTGCAGCTGATCCCGAGGCTCTACGATGTTACATCGGGCTCTGTAAAGGTAGGGGGCGTGGATGTGAGAGATTATGACATCGAAAGCCTGAGAAGCAAGGTCGCCATGGTTCTCCAGAAAAATGTACTCTTCTCCGGAACCATCAAGGAAAATCTCCGCTGGGGCGACGAAAATGCCACGGACGAGGAAATGATCCATGCCTGCAAGGTGGCCTGCGCCCACGATTTTATAATGGAATTTGAAGATGGATATGATACTTATATCGAGCAGGGCGGCGCCAACGTATCCGGCGGTCAGAAACAGAGGCTCTGCATCGCAAGGGCGCTCCTCAAGAAGCCGAAGGTGCTGATACTGGACGACTCCACCAGCGCAGTGGATATGAAAACCGATGCCATGATAAGAAAGGCATTTCGGGAGGAGCTTCCGGACACCACGAAGATCATCATCGCACAGAGAATCGCATCGGTTCAGGAGGCGGATCTGATCATCGTGCTGGATGATGGCAAAATCGATGATATAGGAACTCACGAGGAGCTGATGGAAACCAGCAGGATCTACCGTGAGGTTTATGAGTCGCAGAACAAGGGAGGTGAAAGCGATGACAAGGCAAGCTGCTAATGCTAAACCAATGGGCAGAAACCGCGGATTTGCGCCGGCAGGCACCCTCAAGAACATGGACGGAAAGACCCTGAAGCGGCTGATGAGCTACCTCGGGGAGTACAAGCTGAGGCTGATTTTTGTCGTTATTTGCATACTTATAAGCTCGGCAGCAAGCGTTGCCTCCTCGCTTTTCCTTCAGACCTTGATCGACAGCTATATTCAGCCCTTGCTCCTTGCGGCAAACCCTGTTTATGGCGGGCTTGCGAAGGCGATTTGCGCAATCGGCATCGTGTATCTGGCAGGCGTTTTGGCGGGGCTTTTCTATAACAGGACCATGGCTGTGGTTTCCCAAAAGACCCTCAAGGATATCAGGGACGAGATGTTTGCTCATATGCAAGAGCTTCCGATTTCTTTCTTTGACAGGCGGACCCACGGCGAGGTAATGAGCTATTATACCAATGATACGGACACGCTCAG
>CAVGEP010000340.1:0-2046 GCA_963628105.1 Alistipes communis | reverse complement strand
CCCAGGCCCCGTCCAGCCCTTTGGAGTTTCCAGAATGATCATGGGCCAAATTGGACGCTCGCTTATGCCTTCTTCTCTGGCTTTTCGCTGGTTTTCCTTGATTTCTGCGATGCAGCGATCAACAGCTTCCGCCATTTTTTCGTGCATTTCCATAGGGTCGCTTCCGCTGACAAAATACGGATTCCAGCCGCAGCCCTTGAAAAACCACTCTCGCTCCTGTTTTGAAATCCGCGCAAACACGGTTGGATTGCTGATTTTGTAGCCGTTGAGGTGCAGAATAGGAAGCACCGCCCCGTCGTTTTTTGCGCTGAGGAATTTGTTTGAATGCCATGCGGTAGCAAGAGGGCCGGTTTCCGCTTCGCCGTCCCCCACAACGCAGGCTGCGATGAGGTCAGGATTGTCAAAGACGGCTCCGAAAGCATGGGCAAGGGAATACCCAAGCTCCCCGCCTTCGTTTATGGAGCCGGGAGTTTCCGGGGCTACATGGCTTGAAATTCCGCCGGGAAAGGAGAACTGCTTACAAAGTCGTTTAAGACCCTCTTCGTCCTGCCCCACATTTGGATAAACCTCACTGTAGGTTCCCTCAAGGTAGGCATTTGCAACGAAAAAGTTTCCGCCGTGTCCCGGTCCCGACAGGTAGATCATATCCAGCCCGTATTCCTTGATCACCCGGTTAAGATGCACGTATACAAAATTTTGTCCCGGCACCGTTCCCCAGTGCCCGACGATCTTTTTCTTGATGTGTTCCCGGCGCAAAGGCTCTCTGAGAAGGGGATTGTCCAGCAGATAAAGCTGGGCTGCCGACAGATAATTTGCGGCGCGCCAGTAGGCGTCCATCTTTTGCAGATACTCTTTTGTAACCGTCATACCTTACCTCCCGTTGTTTCTTCTTGTTTTTCTTGTGTTCTTTTCTTATAAATTTTAGTAAAAGGTTGCCACTTCTTCCACCGGCGGCGTGGTCTTTTTCACCTCGATTACATGGTAAACAGGGCCTTCGCTCTGATACATATCGCTATATTCCCGTTCAATTTTGGCGGTCATTTCCACCCAGCCGCCGTGTTCCAAGGTCTTGGATTTGTCATATTTTGCAACCAGACCGCCGAACTGGACGTCCGCTGCGCAGCATGTCATGATGTGGCGCCCGATGACAAATTCATCGTCTTTGAGTCCTCCATCCAGAAGGGTTCTTCCTTTGAATTTTACGGTTTTGCCGTAGTATTTTGCTTCTTCCTCGTTTATGTCGGCATACCACAAGGCATAATCCTTGTCCTCTATTTCGATGATGTCCGCGTTAATGTCAAATGGCAGCGGATCTTCGATATTGTCGACCTCTATATTGTTCGGACCGTATTCGTATATGATATTACAGCGGCGGTTGATCGCCCGAACGATTTTATGAAATTCCATCTTGTCCATAGCCTGGGTGAAATGCTTGAAAACAATGCTTTCCGTGGATTTCAGCTTGTCTACCGTAAGATTGCGCATATTTTGATTGTATGCGACATAGGTTCTGGCATCCGCAAAGCTCATTTCCTGGTAAACTGTCCAGCCCTTCGGCATACTTGCGTAAAAGCTGTCCAGCGACCACATCCCGTTGTACTCGCAAACAACTCTCTCAAATCCGATTTCTCCCTGCAATTTCTGTAAAAATTCTCCTGTAAGCTCTTCTTCCTCCTCCACCGTCACGATTTTTACATTGGAGGATGCAAATTTAATCGGAGAATACTCAATTTCTCCCTCTTCGCATACAAGAAGCAGGGTTTTCTGCCCCTCGTTAAATGCCGGATCTTCCAAAGTTTCCTGTATAAATGTGGTTTTGCCCGCTTCCAAAAAACCGGTGAACAAATAAACCGGTATTTCTTTTAGCTGTATCATTTTGTTTTCTCCTCGTATTTTATATTTCAAAAAGTTTCAAGATCTTTTCTCTGTCGATTTCTGCGCCGATTACGCAAAGCCTGCCGGTAATCCCGGCTGCACCCGTTCTCACATCAGGTTCTCCCGGAACAT
The DNA here is from genome assembly GCA_963628105.1 of Alistipes communis. Lineage (GTDB taxonomy): Bacteria > Bacillota > Clostridia > Peptostreptococcales > Anaerovoracaceae > CAG-238. The sequence goes on along the minus strand of CAVGEP010000340.1, from coordinate 39 downwards.
AGTCGAAGTGAATCCATGTGCCGTCCTCGCCCTCAACGA
>CAVGEP010000339.1:0-2047 GCA_963628105.1 Alistipes communis | reverse complement strand
TCCCCTGAATGTCGTATCTGCGAACGCGATAGAACGCAAAGGCGTTGCACAGATACTGCATATAGTTTCCAACGGTTTTGTGGTTGATCTTATCCTTGTTGCCTGTGAGGGCGTCCGCGATATTTCTTGCAGACGTAAGGTTGGAGATATTGTCCATAAGGAAATCGACGATGCGGTTCATCAGGATCGGATTGCGGATTTTGTATTTCTGCCGGATATCCCGAACAATCAATGTATCGAATACGTCCGCGATATAGTCGTATTTGGCTTCCGGGTCTTGATAAAGGTACGAGCCGGCCATGCCGCCCTCCCTCAGATATCGGGAGAACGCGGCATACCTGTCCGTGAGCGAATAATACTCGCAGAACTCGCTGAAGGAGAACGGGAAAACCTTCACCTCAAAGGTTCGCCCCGTAAAAAGCGTGGCAAGGTCTGAACTCAAAAGAAGAGCGTTTGAGCCAGTAATATAGATGTCGAATCTTTCCTGCGCATGGAGGTTGTTGATAGCCAGCTCAAAGTCCGGGCACATCTGCACCTCGTCGATCAGGACAAAGTTCTGCTTGCCGTCGGTATAGGCGCTTTCAATATAATCATTCAGGATATGGTAATCCTTGAACTTTTCGTACTTTGTCAGGTTGAAATTGATGTGCACGATATTTGCGTCCGCAATATTTGCTTCTACATACCCTTTGAACGCTTCCAGCAGCTTTGACTTACCGCTGCGCCGGACGCCCGTGACAACCTTGATATCCGGCGTTCCGATCACCCCGATCAGTTTTCGGAGATACATCCATCGGTCTATCAGCTTCATGTTCATCACCTCTGCACTTATTATACCCATTCTATTTCCCAAAATCAATATTTTTTCGGTTTTGGGAAATAGAATTGTGAAAGCAAAACGGGAGTCACCCGAAAGCCGCTCCCGACGCGCTGCCTGTGCCAGATTCATGAGAGAGATGGGCTTGTTGGACTTCGATTGGTCCTCCAGTTCGACTGCGGTCTGCTTCGGTCTGTTTCTGATTACGCCGTCGATTATGCCACGGGCAGACTGTGACCGTCAAAATCCCCGGGCGGCAGATTCATACTGCCCATCCAGCTTGCCCTGGGTATTCGCCTCTGTGGTCGTGGTCGCCTACATAGACGGCGGTATGAACCTGCTTTCCTCTGAGCTCGTTCTATCGCTGCCGTTTTTGCTGTCGCCTAGCAGCGATTCGTTGACAGCGTTACCGGTCACATCGTAGTCCAGTCCCATGACGATCTCGCGGAAGCGGATCTTGCTTCCCACTTGATAGGTTCCGTTATAGAGATTGCGCTCAATATAGTACGGATTCCATTTGACAAACTCTTCCTCAAAGTTGGCAGCCCCAGTCTCCATCTTCTCGTAAGGAGCTTGAATATCCTATTTTTTGTTAATAATAACCGTTTTCGTTCTTACCTGTCTGTTTATATGAGTGCCGGAGTCCGAGCAAGCATAATAACTGCCAAAACAGCGAGTACGAATGTTGCCGCTACGATAACTGCTGCGATCTTCTTGTCGAGGGTCCTCTTTTTTGCTCTGCATATCAGCACAGCACAAGTCAAGCACACAGCCGCAGCTGCAAGCGCAATCCCCAGCGTTTCCCATAGCCATGAAAGTTCATATAAGATTTTCATTCGTTTACCACTGCTTTCTGTTCGATAAAATACATAAAAACTGCCGCTCCGATTTATCAATCCGGACAATGGTTTTGCCATGCGAGGGGTCGCAGATATTTACCGAATGTCTTTTGTCCTGTTCTCTTTCATTCCGTGTACTCCAGACCTTCCTCCACGCACCAGCGGATTGCAAGCTCCCGGTACGCCTTCGCCAGATAATCGTACCAACGCTGCTCCAATCCGTGAAAGCGCACAGACTGCTTGAATCGGCGGAATGCGCCTTTTCCCCGGATGGCATAGGCAAGTTCCTCCTGCGCCTTTCCGGGAGAGAGCTGATCAATGAAATCCTCCATGATGCGGTATTGATGAATCTCATACTTGGTCGGAAAGCGAAGAAACCGCTCCGGCGTAT
>CAVGEP010000338.1:0-2066 GCA_963628105.1 Alistipes communis | reverse complement strand
CATGGCGAAATAGAATATCTCGGAGCAGAAAAATCAAATTTGATCTATCAGGGCTTTCTCGCAAAAGGATATGTTGATAGCAAGAATCAGGTTACAGACTTATTGCGCGAGGACTTAAAAAATAATGCACTGTCGGTAGCAGAAGAAGTATTCGAGTATAAAGCATCGATTGAAGCTGTTTGCAGAAAAGTCAGCGGAAAACTTAATATTAAACCAGCGAAAGAAAAACGAGAAGTGCAATTAAATAAACAAAGATTCCTTAGCGACGATTTTAGGGAGCTTTGGGATAAGATCAAATATAAAACGACTTATGCGGTAGATTTTGATACCGAAAAGCTGATCGAACGCTGCTGCCGTATGCTGCCGGAGAGTTTGGAAGTCAATTCGGCAAAGCTCAGAATTACAAAGGCAAAAGTGAATGTAACCGCCGGAGGCGTAAACACATTGGAAACGCTGCGAACCACTGCAGAAACAGGAAATATAAAGATTGCGTTGCCGGATATTATTACATACCTGCAAAACAGGACGAACCTTATGCGCAAAACCATCGTGCGAATTTTGATTGAAAGTCGGACTTTAGAACTTTTCAAAAGAAACCCGCAAAACTATATGGAAAGCGCTGCAAAACTGATTTCTGCGGTAATGCGTGACTTTATAGTGGATGGAATAAAATATACAAAGCTGGGCGATAGTGAATACTATGCACAAGAACTTTTCGAGTCAGAGGAGTTGACAGGCTATTTGGAATACAATATGTTGGCAAGCGACCGTTCGATATACAATTATGTTGTATACGACAGCGAAAACGAGCGTAGGTTTGCCGAGGGATTGGAACAAAACGATAAGGTTAAGGTATATGCGAAGCTACCGTCTTGGTTTAAGATTTCAACTCCATTAGGCGGATATAACCCGGACTGGGCTGTATTGGTGGAGGATAACGGACAGAACAAGCTGTACTTCGTTGTGGAAACCAAAGGTAATATCATGTTTGACGCACTTCGCAGCAGTGAACGGGACAAGTTCACCTGTGGAGCAAAGCATTTTGAAGCGTTAGGAAATGGGGCAAAGTTTATACCTACAGACAGCTACGAAGGGTTTATTGAAAAGATATGATCCGGCTCGGTATCTTTCGTTCAAGGCACTGGGGGTAGAGTGATAACTCATAAACTATGCGTTTGTGTAGCAGGCTGTCCCTGTTGCACAAATAAAATATTCAAGAAACCACAAAAGAACGCTTGTTCAATGCGAAGATATGTGATAGAATAAAAGCAGTCAAGAGAATAGGGTCGAGTGGCTGAGCCGAAATTCAAAAGGTCCGTACGGATTTGGAGAAGGGAGGCGGTAAGAATGAAGATTACGATAACGCTAGGGCGTATTCGAATCACGATTTCTAGCATAAAAAAAGCCGCTCCTGCTACAACCAAGAGCGGCAAGGCTGTAAAATAGCCTAAAACACTTTTGGCAAGGTCGCATGACCCTCCTCTTGACTCAATGATAACACATTCTGATGACCCTTGCAAGCATTTTGCAAAATATAATTTTGGAGTTAAACAGAATTAAACGAAATTAAGCTTTAGTTAAAGTTTATAGTAATTTTTAGTTTTTTTCATACTTTCTTGCGGTGAAAGGAGGAACTTCGATGATTTTGATACTTTTGTGTAGTGTATTTGCTACAATTTTCCTGGCAGTTGCGTGGAATTGTGTTAAATGTGAACCTGACGAAGAACCCCAAAAGCGCAACACCACAACTACCGTAAGGGAAGAACCGCATAGGTGGACGACTCCGAACATAGATGCGGAAGCTAATTGGCAAGAATGCAAAAGGCAGATAGATTATTCCCTGTATGTGACCCACGACTGGGACATTTTTAAGAACGAGGAAGACAAGTAAAGGGACATAAAAAATCGGAATAAAATTATTTAGAAACCACAAAAGAACGCTTGTTCAACACGAAGATATGTGTTAGAATAAAAGCAGTCAAGAGAATAGGGTCGAGTGGCTGAGCCGAATTTCAAAAGGTCCGTACGGATTTGGAGAAGGGAGGCGGTAAGAATGAAGATTACGA
>CAVGEP010000337.1:952-2068 GCA_963628105.1 Alistipes communis | reverse complement strand
GTCGTAGATAAGTTCATTTGCCCCCTCTTTCTGTTTTCCATTTGTACTAACTTGGATACCGCAGTAGCCTTCGAGAGTAACGTCTTTATCAACGGTAAGCGTGCTGTAATTGGTTTTAGTAGAATTGCTCGATCCGACAACAATTACCGGAGCCTTCCAACCACCTTCGTATTCGGTACCGTTCCCGTTGGAACATTTCACCAGCTCCTCGCTTATTTTGGCTTTCTTATTTGTCCCGGTGTTTTTAATTTCAAGGTTTGTGTTTTCAACTTTGATGAAGCTGCCCTCTTTAAGCACTATGTCATATCCGTTCAGGTCTATTTCAATTGTTCTTGCGCCAATTCCCTCCGCTGGACTTGTTTCCGCCAAGACACCTCCTGGGATTCCTTCTTTATCTCTCTCTGCATATTCTATTTTTCCTTCTTCATTTATGTATGCCCATGCCTCTTTGACACTTTTAAGCATTTTGATTGTCGCAGTGTCTACAGCTGTCTCGTTAGCTTCTTCTTTATATAGATCGTTATCAACCACCCCGCGTGCAGCAAACAGAGCAAGGCTGAGTGAGTTATAATGTCTTGTCACGCTTCCTATTGTGACGGATGCCACGTGAGTGCATGTGTCTGTTTCACCACAGGCGGCAACACTGAACTGTGATGTCGTTACTGTCCCACCCTCCGCGAACGCCGCAGCTGGCATGAAGCACGCTATCATCATCACGCTCATTAAAATAGCAAAAATTTTCTTCATTTTTCGTTTTCCTTTCTTTGTAAAATATTTTTGGGGGTTAATTTCTCTTGCGATTGGCGAAATCGGTTAAGAAAATTAGCCTTTTTCTTGCAGAAATTGTATGATAATGGAACTGTAGTCCATGGTTTGCTTTGTTCACACAACCTCTACCTTCATATTACCTATTCTCCATAGATTTGTCAAGCTTAATATCTATTTTAATTAGCCGCGCCATCCCTATGATATAGTAAAATTGTTATATGCTTGATTTAAATGCAGTCAATTTTAGGGGAAGCGAGGCGAAAATATGTATGATGATATGCAAAAGAAATTTGCCCACCGGCTTAGCAGGTTGAGGATTGAAAAAGACGTATCTTCGAGGGATATGAG
>CAVGEP010000337.1:0-942 GCA_963628105.1 Alistipes communis | reverse complement strand
ATATGAGTTTGTCGCTGGGTCTGAGCCCGGCATACATAAACAATATCGAAAACCTTGTTTCGCTGCCGTCAATGGACTCTTTCTTTCAAATCTGTGAATATTTCGATATTTCGCCTTCTGATTTTTTCGACTTTGATGGAGCGCCATCGCTTGCGCTGATCGAGCTTCATAGAAAGGAAGAACAGCTGAGTCCGGAGCAAGTAAAGCTGATTTCGGCGCTGGTAGATGCAATCATCGCAGGTAATAAAGCCGCAGGAGGCGGTGAGAAAAAGATATAAAAAGATATAAAAAGTAAGTCCGCTGCGGAATTCCCCGTAGCTTTTTTATTTTTTTACGGGCGGGGCACCTTTGAACCCGTTTGAATGATGAGCAAAAGGCTGCGCTTCGCAGTTGTTTCCCACTGGGCGCAGCCTTGTTCAACTTTGTAGTTACAGTTTCGCAACCTAAATGCCATATTAAAGCTCCGCGACCTCGCTCAGCGTCAACCCTGTGATTTCTGCAATCTCCAGCGCAGGCATTTTCTTCGCAAGCAAGTTCCTGGCAATCGACAGTTTTTCCTGCGCGATGCCGGCACGCTCACCCTCGTCGTAGCCGTCGAGTCTTGATATTTCAAGGTCTTCTTCTCTTGTCAATTCTTTGAACAACATCTCCACAATCTCCGTTCCGTACTTATCCAGAAATTCCGTGAGAACTCCCTCGCTCTTGCACTGGCTGATGATCTTCACAATCACCTCGTTGGTCAGCTCGGCGGTTTCTTTGTAGCTTCGCATGACCTCCACGAAGCGGCTGTACTGCCTGAGAGTCTCGCATTTTTTCAGGATCTCTGAGTTCTTTCCCGTATTTATATTATACACCTGAACGATGAGTTGTAAAGCATCAACTTCGTTTTTTTGCCCTTCGCCGCGAAAGGAATCCGACAGCTTCAGCTCCTGGTATGCCGGA
>CAVGEP010000336.1:0-2070 GCA_963628105.1 Alistipes communis | reverse complement strand
GTTTCGTGTTGTATTGGATTAATCCTGCTTATATGGAGATTTCTCATGTGGATAGTGATCAAGGAACGCCAAATGTTGATCTTATTGATTTTTTATACCTAACAAATGATATTCGTCAAAATGGAAAATTATACGGACGATCTTATTATGGGATTAAAGCGCCTGTTCAATTTCTGGGAATAAATACAAAAATTATATAAATTTTTAAAAATTAAGCAAATGTAGGTTTACATGATTTACTCCTTTACCTTTCATTATTCGCAAAACTATGGAGCTTTTTTGCAGGCTTATGTCTTGCAACGCAAGGTTGAATACGATTCTCGAAGACTGGCGGATTTATTCGGTGCGCTGGTTAGAGAAGGCTCTTTCGAATCCAGCTTGAAATTTGCCTTTGGCGAGGGAGTCTAGCCGTGTCTTCCCTCGCTTCCGCTTCCGTCCGTGGCGTCGTCTGGAGCGCCATCGAGCGCTTTTCGTTGCAGGGCGTTCAATTTTTAATAGGAATCGTTTTAGCTCGGCTTCTTTCTCCATCGGATTTTGGACTTATCGGGATGCTCTCCATCTTTTTGAGCGTCTCGCAAACCTTTATCGATTGCGGATTTTCGAATGCGCTCATTCGCCAAAAGGAGACGACGGAGAAGGATTACGGCACGGCGTTTCTGGTAAATTTTTTGATAAGTCTTTTGGCGTTTGCCATCTTGTTTGTGGCGGCGCCGTTTGTGGCGAGCTTTTATGGCATGCCTCTGCTTTCGCCCGTGCTGCGGTGTGTGTCGCTTACGCTGGTGCTGAATGCGCTTTTTGCGGTGCACAGGGCGCGCCTTACGCGCTCGGTCGATTTCAAGACGCAGTCCAAGGCCTCGCTCGCGGCTGCGGTCCTTTCAGGTGTGCTCGGAATTTGTATGGCCTATGCGGGGTTTGGCGTGTGGAGCCTTGTTGTGCAGTCCATTTGCAATGCCGCACTTAATTTGCTTCTTTTGACGGTTCTGATGCGGTGGTTTCCGCGGCCGGGGTTCTGCAAAAAGTCCTTTGATGCGCTGTTCGCCTTTGGTTCCCGGCTTTTGGCGGCGAGCCTCATCCATTCGGTTTACATAAACCTCTACAATCTCGTTATCGGCAAGCGGTATTCTGCGGCGGATCTTGGATTTTTTACGCGGGCGTATCATTTGGCGCGTTTTCCGTCGAACAATTTTACGGGCATCCTGAACCGCGTTTCGCTCCCGATCCTTTCGAGGCTGCAGGACGACTCCGAAAAGCTTGCAAGCGTTTATGCCAAGTATCTGAAGATGGCGTGCTTTGCAATTTTCCCTCTGATGTTCGGTTTGGCGGCGCTTGCGGAGCCGACCGTGGTTCTGCTTTTGGGCGAAAAGTGGCGTCCGTCCGTTTTGCTTTTGCAAATTCTTTGCCTGGGCTTTATGTTCGAGCCGGTGATCCAGACGAATCTGAATCTGCTGTATGTGAAGGGCCGGTCGGATCTTGTCTTGCGCCTCGAAATTGTTAAGAAGGTGATTGCTGTCGCGATTCTCGCCGCAACATCCTTTTTTGGCATTCGGTGGATGTGCGCGGGGTGCGCCTTTTTTAGCTTGGTCGATGCGCTCTTTTGCACGTTTTACAGCGGCCGCTTTATCAGGCTTGGCACCTTGCGGCAGGCGCTGATGCTCGCCCCCTATTATATGTTCTCGCTCTTGATGGGCGTCTGTGTGTTTGCTGTCTCCCATCTTTTGGATTCGAACGCCCTCAGGCTGCTTGTGGGCATACCTTTTGGTGCGGCGCTTTATCTGGGGCTTGCCTGGGCCTTTAGGCTCGACGCGCTCACCGGGCTTTGGGGACTCTTGAAGGGGAAGTTGAGGTAGTTTTTTTGACTTATGGGTCAAATTGCAGGGCGAATTTAAGAGCCTATCCTTAAATAATTTTCACCTTTTTTAGCGCGATGGTCCCCGCCGCCAGATGCAGCAGCGCCATGTAGGACGCGTCCGTCTTCTCGAACCGCACGAGCAGCTTGCGGTTCCGGTTCATCCACGAGTGTACTGCTTTAACGCAACTTGGACAAAACGTCCGAAGCTAATAAGGTGTATA
>CAVGEP010000335.1:0-2073 GCA_963628105.1 Alistipes communis | reverse complement strand
AAGGACTATGAGGTGGTGCTTGCCGCAGGGGATGGGAGACTGGACGAAGAAAGCGAGCTTAAGAACTCCTATGACAAGGTGGTAGCTGCCATCAAATCCTGCGATAAGACCATCACCCTTTCTGTGGGACAGCTTACAACCGGTGTTACCATACCGGAATGGACGGCGGTTCTCATGCTTAGCAATGTAAAAAGTCCTTCATTATACATGCAGGCTGCTTTTCGCGCGCAAAACCCTTGTATGTTCAGAACGGCAAACGGGTTCGCACGAAAGGAAAATGCCTATGTGTTTGACTTCGACCCGGCGAGGACGCTCACCATATTCGAGGAGTTTGCAAATGACCTCTCCGCCGATACAAGCGCAGGCAGAGGCGATTTGGAAACACGACAAAGACATATTCGGGAGCTTTTGAATTTCTTCCCCGTTATCGGTGAAGATGCGAATGGAGAGCTGATTGAGCTTGATGCCGAAAAGGTGCTGTCAATACCGCGAAAGATACGCTCGGTTGAGGTCGTACGCAGAGGTTTTATGAGCAACTTCCTTTTCCAGAATATATCGCAAATATTTGGAGCGCCGCAGGCGGTTATTGATATTATCCAAGGTTTCGAGGCCGTTGAAGAACCTCATGGCAGACCGGAACTATCTGAGGAAACAAAGAGTGACCTCTCTCTCAACGAGGATGGCGAAGTTGAGTTGCCAAATGAAATGGTTATCGGGAAGGAAAACGATGTGTTTGGCGATAAGATTTTCCTGCCGAGTGCGCAGCTCAGCGATCAAGTTGCAGATATCGTTTCCGGGCAGAGGCCTGCCGCGACTGCTGCCGAGGAACTTAAGAAAACTATTCACTCCCAGATGACAAAGGAGATACTTGAGGTTGCGCAAAATGCCTATGGGGATGAGTTTAAGTCCTCAGAGAAGCGAAAATTAGAAGCAAGGATAAATGGCAAAGCTGACAATGCTATCGATAAAGCCATCGACAACTTTGCTATCGATAAAAACCTAATCGAACAAGAGCGTGCCGAAGCGTTGCAATCGCGGCACGAGACTGGAAGAACCACATCTGAAATTGAGCAGGAATTCGAGAACAAGCTAAAAGATAAATTCGCAGAGTTCCAGGAATCCTTGCAGTCCCAGATAGCGGATATTGCCGAGGAATCAAAAGAAGATGTTGTTAGGACAGTTGAAACCAATAAAAGGGAACGCGAAAAATCAACTATCGAAGACGGCATCCGAGATCATTTGAGAGGATTCGCCCGCACAATACCGTCCTTTCTAATGGCGTATGGGGATGATACCGTGACTCTGGCAACCTTTGATGAGATAATTCCGGATCATGTTTTCAAGGAGGTTACAAGCATCTCCCTCGAACAGTTCCGCTTGCTTCGCGACGGCGGGATGATTAAGGATCCGGAAACGGGAGAAGAAGTTGAATATGTCGGACATCTTTTCGACCCGGTTGTGTTTGACGATTCGGTAAAGGAGTTTCTGTCCCTCAAAAAGAAACTTGCAGACTACTTTGACGAAAGCAGTGTTGAGGATATTTTTGACTATATTCCGCCACAAAAGACCAATCAAATTTTCACACCAAAGGCTGTCGTAAAGAAAATGGTGGATTTGCTCGAAGAAGAAAATCCGGGGTGCTTTGACAGGTCGGACAGTACATATATAGATCTTTATATGAAATCAGGCTTATATATAGCTGAAATTGTCAAGCGGTTATATCAAAGTGGGACTCTTAAACGCCTGTATCCGAATAAGGAAGATAGGCTGAAGCATATTTTTGAAAAGCAGGTCTATGGGCTTGCACCAACGGAGATAATATATAAGATTGCAACGAGTTATATACTCGGCTTTGATGACGCTGTAAAAATACCAAAACACAATTTTAGGCAGTTGGACGCGCTTCCTTATGCCAAGGATGGGACTTTGCAAGAAAAACTTGACGAGATATTTGGAAAATAGGATCAGCGAAGAGTCTCAGGAAAACTCAAGGATGCTGGGTCTGACCAGAAAAGAAAAGATTAAGGTGAAGGCAATGGAAACGAATATAAAAATCGGACAGCTATTAAAGAC
>CAVGEP010000334.1:0-2078 GCA_963628105.1 Alistipes communis | reverse complement strand
CATAGTCGCAAGAGACGGAACATCAAAGCCCGTCAGCCACATATCGACTACGATAGCGATTTTTAGCGGACTGCTGTTGTCTTTGAACTTTTTAGCGAGTTCATCCTTGTGGCGTTTATTTCCGATAACTGCACGCCATTCCTCCGGGTCTTTGTTGCTCTCTGTCATAACGACAGCAACCTTTTCTGTCCAGGACGGGCGCAGCTTTAAGATGCGATTGTAAATCTTCATAGCGATGGCGCGGGAATAAGCCACGATCATAGCCTTACCCGTCAGCAGATCCGCACGGTAATTTTCGTAATGGTCAAGGATATCATCGACAAGAGAAGCGATGGTCTGATCGTTTCCAAGTATCGCCTCCATTTGACCGAGTTCTTTTTTGCTCTTCGCCACCACTTCGGGGTCGGCGTTGTTTGCCATGATGTCATACTCTGTATCAATCATACGGAGCGTTTCTTCATCAAGGTTCAGCTTGATGACACGGCTCTCGTAGTAAACCGGGCGGGTAGCTCCATCCTCAACCGCCTGCGTCATGTCGTAGACATCAATATAATCACCGAAGACCTCGCGGGTACTTCTGTCCTTCATGGAGATAGGTGTACCCGTAAATCCGATGTATGTAGCGTTCGGGAGGCTGTTTCGGATGATACGCGCAGTGCCTATCTTGATTTTGCCTGTCTCGGCATCGACCTTTTCCTTCAATCCGTACTGCCCGCGGTGCGCTTCATCCGCCATAACAACGATGTTCCTGCGCTCTGAGAGAGGCTCGTGGGACTCCTCGAACTTCTGCATCGTGGTAAAGATGATGCCGTTTGCCTGTCTGCCATCAAGCAGAGATTTCAGATGCTCCCGGCTCTCGGCGTGCATCGGCTCTTGACGCAGGAAGTCCTTACACTTGGCGAACTGTCCGAAAAGCTGATCGTCAAGGTCGTTGCGGTCAGTCAGTACAACGATGGTCGGGCTGTCCACAGCCTCCTGCAGAAGATGTGCGTAAAATACCATTGACAGGGATTTGCCGCTGCCCTGGGTATGCCAGAACACGCCACCCTTACCGTCGGTAACAGTTGCGTGCTTTGTGGACTCCACAGCTTTCTTGACAGCGAAATACTGGTGGTAGCCTGCAAGTATCTTAAACCGCTTCAATCCCTCGTTGGAAAAGCAGATAAAATTCTTGATAATGTCAAGCAGACGCTCCCGCTCAAAAATACCCTCAAAGAAGGTATCAAACTGTGCGTACTGCGTGTTTTCGTAATTTCCGTCCTTCGTTTTCCACTCCATGAAACGGTCTTCGCCGGAGGTGATAGTTCCTGCCTTGGAAGTCAGATGGTCGCTCATAACGCAGATGCAGTTATAAATGAACATGGACGGGATCTCATGCATATAGTTGCGTATCTGAGTGTAAGCCTCCGATGCGTCCGTCTCTTCCCTTGATGGAGACTTGAGTTCCACAAGCACGACGGGCAGACCATTGAGGAACAGCAGCACATCAGGTCGCTTATTGCTGTTCTCAATAAATGTCCACTGATTGGCAACCACGAAGGAGTTTTTGTCAGGATTTTTGTAATCCACAAGGTAAACGAGGCCGGAGCGTTCCTCGCCCTTGACGAAATAGCGCACTTCAATTCCATGCTGAATGTAGTCCATGAAGACTGCATTCTTCTGGACGAGTTCGGCATTTTCAAAGTTTTTCAGTTTATACAGCGCATCTGCAATGGCATCCTCCGGCATAGTCGGATTGAGCCGCCGCAACGCTGCGTCCAGTTCCTCCTCATACAGAGGACTGTTAAAATCTCTTTCAATATCTGGACCGTAGACATGACGATACCCCATATTGCGGAACAGTTCTACGATGGAGTTCTCATAGTCCGCTTCCGTATAAAATCCTGACATAACATTCACTCCCTTTATCTCATAATCTCTTGCTTTAACTTTGATAAATCGGCTTGCGATAAAAGTATTTTCGCGGAGATATTTCCTCTGTTATTATAATCCTCAAACAATATGTACTTTCTATTTCCTGCATTGGATATGTATACATTGTTATGAGCAATTGAATTTCGTATGTGGCGTAGCAAGCA
>CAVGEP010000333.1:0-2079 GCA_963628105.1 Alistipes communis | reverse complement strand
GGGCGATTTTAACAAGCATTAAAAAAGCAGGCTGCCTCAAAACAGTCTGCTATCCGTCATCTTTTGGCGCAACAATCCGCGCCCTGTCCGTAAAGTGCCGCCGGACAAGCTCACATACCGCTATAATATGAAAGCTCTGCGCGCCCCGCTTACCTTTAGGCTCATGATGTCATTTCCCTGCTGTAGAGGTCTATTTACATCCGAGCGATAACTCGTCTCCCGACTCGTCGCTATGGCTTTTGCCTTCAGCGCATCTCGGTTGCTTGCCAGCCGGGGAGTCTCACCCCACTTCCGTTAGTTATCCTCGCTTAGTATTAAATTTACATACAAAAAGACCTCTTACGAACAGCCTCACCGGCGGCACTATGTGCCCCGCCGGACTTTCGCAAAAAGTCTTACAAAATCATAATTGTTCTGCTGTAATCTGTTTTATCTCACGCAAAAAATCGGTCCCTAAATTAGAACCTGCCTGCCTGCCTGCCTGCCTGCCTGCCTGCCGCAAGAACCGTGCCAGCCATCATGCAATTTTCAAACAAATTTGCGTGCATTTTTGTGTTTCCTTTCCGAAATCTACAAGAAACAGTTTACACCACGCTGCCCGTTTTGTAAAGGGGGAATTTAAATAAGTTCCTTATCCAGCAGAAAATCGATCACATTTATATTCAAAATACCTTTATCATCATACCAACGCTTCCCAATATCCTTTCGGACTACGATTTTCGGGAAGGAATCACTGGTAAGGGCAAAGGGTCTGAGTTCTGCCTCCGTCTTTTCATCGGTGGGCATAGCGTAGGCCGACTGGATATAGGTCCTTTTTCCACCCGAATTTACCACAAAATCAATTTCTCGCGGAGTGCGCACCGAGCTTCCGCTTTTGTTGACAGTCCGCGCATATACGACACCCACATCAACGGAAAACTGTCTGATGGCAAGCTCATTGTATATGATATTTTCCATTATATGGGTCATCTCCTGCTGGCGGAAACCTATTCTTGCGTTTCGGAGTCCTATGTCTTCGCTGTAATATTTGTTCGGGGAATCAAAATAGGATTTTCCCTTTACATCATATCGTTTGCTTTCTGAAAAAAGGAAGGCATCCTCCAAATGTCCGATATATGCTCGTATCGTATTGGCAGACACACCGCCTTGTTTGGAGTTCAAGGTATTTGCAATTTTCGCCGGATTTGTTAAGGAGCCAACGGAAGAACAAAGAAGGTCCAAAATTTGTTCCAACACATCCTGCCTTTCGATTCTCTTGCGCTCAACAATATCCTTGATATACACCTCCGAGAAAAGGGATTTGAGGTATTTCATCTTCGCTGCGTCGTTGGGTCTTGACAAAACAAGGGGCATTCCGCCAAAAAATGCGTATTCGTCAAAGGCCTCGTGCTTATCTCCCTGCACTGCGGAATAATACTCGGCAAAGCTGAGGGGATGTACCCTTATTTCGTCGCTCCGTCCTCTAAACTCGGTAAGAATGTCGCTGGAAAGCATTTTGGAATTGCTTCCTGTTACATAAACGTCCAAATTGGGGAGGCTTCGCAGGTCGTTAAGGGCGTCATAAAAAGTAATCTTCTTGCCCTCCAGACTATATGGGTTCGACACCTCATCGGACATCTGTATTTCGTCAACGAAAAGATAATATTCTTCTTTGCTGTTTTCCACTTGCTCTCTCACATAAGCGGAAAGGATAAGGGGATTGCGGTATTTGATATCCTTTGCAAGATCAAGCGCAATGGTGATAATTTGCTCCTCTTTTACGCCGTTTTGAAGTAAATAGTCTCTATATATGTTTTTTAGGAGATAGGATTTTCCGCACCGCCTGATTCCGGTAATTACTTTCACCAAACCGTCAAAGCGATAGGAAATCAACTGTTTCAGGTAGGTATCGCGCTTAATTTCCATAGGGTTCTCTCCGTTTCATTGAAAATTTCCGCCCATAAAGGCTTCCTTGCTCAACATTATACCTTTTTTCTTTTGTCACTTCAAGTAGCCAAAGAAAAAAATCGGAGGAAAAATGAATCCCTCCGATTTTTAATTTATTTCGTTCATTTACAAATGACGCAGGATTTTTCGTTC
>CAVGEP010000332.1:0-2083 GCA_963628105.1 Alistipes communis | reverse complement strand
TCTTGGATGTGGCGCGGCATTTGTAAAGAATCTGGTCGATCTGAAAAATCAAACCATTGTCCCACCGGATGAAACGCGGACGGATAGCTCCTTCCTTGTCTACATCCAGATTGACACAAACATACGCCTTCCTGCATCGTGCTTCCATGTTTTGCATCCTCACTCCTTGCTATTGAGCTGTCTCGGTGAAACAGCTTGTATTTGTAACTTTTCTGTGCATATTCTCGCGAACCTCTTGACTTGATGAGTAATCCGCGATATACTATGGGTAATTGAATTACGCATATCTATTATACATACTTCAACTACCCATGTCAATAGAAATGGGAAATTCAGTTTCGCAAACTTTTTGTGAAGGAGTGGTGAACGAGACATGACGTTTGCTGAGAAGTTCAAGGAAGAACGAGTAAAGAAGGAACTAACCCAGCAGCAAGTCGCAGACAGCTTGGGGATTACACGCAAAATGATCACGCTGTATGAAAAAGGGACTTCCTTGCCCCGCACACGGGACGCCTATAAGAAGATTGCTGATTTCTTCGGCGTTGATGTCAATTATCTTCTGACGGAAGATGAGGACTTCGTTGTTCAGGCAACAGAGAAATATGGTGCGCGTGGAAAGAAACAGGCACAGGACTTGGTGGATGGTATCTCCGGTTTGTTTGCTGGCGGAACGCTTTCTGAGCAGGACAAAGATGCCGTCATGAAAGCGTTGCAGGACATCTACTGGGATTCCAAAGCCCGAAACGTCGAAAAATACACACCAAAGAAATACAAACTGCATCTCGATGAGGATTGAGGGCGGTTTATTGGACTGCTGATGTTATATAATTACGGAATAACCATCGGTATAGCGGGGGTGATGAAAATTGCTTCTACGACCTGAACTCATTCACCGCAAAGCCACGGATATTGTACGAGGCTGCGGAACACGGGACACCGTGCGTATTGCAAAAGAGTTGGGTATCTACGTTCATTTCATTGATGGACTGAACGAACTGCTTGGAATGTACACCTACCGGCATAAGGAGAGGCACATTCTTTTGAACTCCAATATGGAGTACATTGTAAAACTCATGGTCTGCGGACATGAGATTGGTCACGACTGCCTGCACCGGGAGCAAGCCAAAGGCGCAAGCGGATTGCAGGAGTTTACGCTGTTCGATATGCGTAACGAGATGGAATATGAAGCCAATGCGTTCAGCGCCCATTTACGGATCGACGATGACGAACTGATGGGACTGATGAAGCAAGGCTATGATGTGGTACAGCTTTCCTCCATCATGGAGACGAATGTAAACTTGATGCTGATCAAGCTCAACGAGCTGAATCGCATGGGGTGGCAACTTAACTTGCCCTATGTACCGCGTTCAGATTTCCTCAAGAATGTCAAACCGGAAGGTTGACGGAAGCGGTTTTAAGGGGTTTCCTGTCTGATATATCCATTATATGGGATGTCTGATGTCGAAACCTACACAATCCTGCAACGGTACTGAATTACCGTGTGCGGATGCAGCTTGATCCGTGAAAGGACAAAATGAGATGGACTACAACGAATATAAAGAGGCTCTTCTCTGTGCGGGTGAAACCCTCAATGAAAGTATGGGGACAGAGTTCAGCGAGGATAACCTCGTGCTGCGCTGCTTCCAGACGGAAAATCAGCAGAAAGTCTTTGAGCAGTTCTGCAAGCAGTATTTTCCGGAGCGCCTGACAGACCCATACAAAGAGGATGGCTATTTCGACTTTCATGCTTCTGCTTTTGTTGGTGAAGGCGAGAACAGTGTAGACGGAATCCTTCTGCGCACAGACGTTGAACGCTCCCCGGCAACGCTTTATCACATCCTGCTGCATGAGCTGGCGCATATCTTCTGTACCCACAACGAGCTTGGCGGAGACAGCTTCTACAAGCGCTATTGCATGGATAACACTCTGAGTAGTGAGGAAGACGGTGCAATCAACGCCGGTTATGCGATCTGGCGAGAACTGATTGCGGAACTGATTGCTTCTGAAAAGGATGACAACTGTGATTTTCTCTCGCTTGAAGACAAGAAGGACATCCTGCGCTACTACATGGAAGAGCTTGAAG
>CAVGEP010000331.1:0-2091 GCA_963628105.1 Alistipes communis | reverse complement strand
CTCTCATTCCGTGGTTCTTGGATTTCTGGAAGAACTGAGCCGTATATTCAATTGGGATAAATACGAGTTCGGAACTCTTGGCAAACGGAACAAGGCTGGCGAACACGCTAAGTTAAGTTGGTATGCCGTGATTCTATCCCAATGGATGGAAGGGCACGGGCTGAGTTATATCATGCGCAAGGCCATCGATTACATGAACGAACACCCGGAGAAGTTCTGGCTTAACGAATATACGCCATCGTATTTTGATGACGGTCCAGAACACCGAAATGTGGTATTTGCCGATACGCTGGAGGTTATTGAAAATGTCATCCTTTTCAGTATATCAAACTACTTCCTGCGGTTCTCAAATATGTATATTGCCATCAACGGTGAGCATTCCCTTGATGATAATAACTGGTATGAGTTCGTGGAATACGGCACGACAAACGAAATAACGGTGTTCCTGCAGCGGAACGGGTTTTCCCGCGAGTCCGCAAACTACATAAAGGATCACCCTGAGTATATCTTCAGACAGGATGGCGTTCTGATGCTTCGCCGCTCCCTTATGAAATGCAAGAACAACGATGCAAGAACAGAGGCGGAGCTGATCTCGCTGAACAGACCAAAACTCTTTGAAGAGGAATAATCCGCAACTACAAGACACAAGGAGAAAAAGTTATGCAAGAGATTTTTAGCAACACCACGCTGACAGTCAATCAGCTGATTGAAAAAATAGATACGGGAGAACTCGGTCTGCCGGAATTGCAGCGTCCGTTTATCTGGAAAGACTCCAAGGTCAGGGATTTATTTGATTCCATGATGCGCGGCTATCCGATTGGATATCTCATGCTGTGGGAATGCCCTACGCTGGATAAGAAGAAATCCATCGGTGTTGACTCGCATAGCTATGACTCTCCGAAGGAAGTTATTATCGATGGGCAGCAGCGCCTCACTTCTTTGTATGCGGTTATGAAGGGCAAGAAGGTCATCAATTCCAAATTCGATGAGAAAGCAATTGTGATTTCTTACTGCCCGTTGCAGGACAAATTCGAGGTCGGTTATTCAGCCACGAAGAAAGACCCGGAGTGGATTTATAACATCAGCGAGCTGTTCACCACGAATAACACCTTCAAGTATATCGGGGATTTCATTCAGCACCTGCATGATTATCGTGCATCCAAGGGAGAGGAGCTTACCGATGAGGAGCAAGGTGTTATCGCCGAGCACATCAATGCGGTGGTTAATCTGAAATCTCATACGCTCCCTGTTTTCGACATCAAGTCCAATGCAGAGGAAGAGGATGTTTCGGAGATATTCGTTCGTGTAAACTCCGGCGGCGTTTCGCTGAAGCAGAACGACTTTATTCTTACTCTGCTTTCTCTTTATTGGGATGACGGTCGCAGGGAGATTGAGGAGTTCAGCAAGGAATCCACCTTTCCGACAAAGGGCAAAACAACATCGTATAATCAGATTACAACAGTGAGCGCCCAAGATATTATCCGCGTGGTTATGGCTTACGCTTTTGACAGAGCAAGATTGAAGTATGGATACAAGCTGCTTCGTGGCGCAGACTTTGACCGCCGTGGTGCCGTTGACGATGATCTGCGTGTGCAGCGGTTCGATATGCTAAAGGCAAAGCTGCCGGATGTGCTTGATGTTCATAGCTGGCACGAGTTCCTCAAGGCAATCATGAATGCCGGTTATCTGTCGGGCGATCTTATTCTTTCCGGCAATGCCATATTCTACAGCTATGCTTTTTATCTGATTGCCAAGCACAGGTTCAATGCGTCCTATAACGAAAATATGCACCTCACATCGCTGTGGTTCTTCTATGCCTCGCTGATTTCTCTCTACACGGGTTCCTTTGAATCCACGGTTGAGAGCCATCTGAACAGTATCAAGGAACTGACCACGCTCGATGAGTATAAAGGCTTTATCCTGTCGAGAGTCAATGAACGGCTGACGAACGACTATTTCGATATTACGCTCCTTGGCTCTGAAGGACTGGCAGTTTCCGGCAGAGGCAATAATGCGTGGAACGCTTATGTCGCATCACTGAATATCATGGATGCGAAGATTCTGTTCTCCAAGAGCAGCCTGCTTGTTTCA
>CAVGEP010000330.1:0-2091 GCA_963628105.1 Alistipes communis | reverse complement strand
GTGATAGAGGAACAAACCAAACCACAGGAAAACGCAAAATCGGAACAAATACCGGAGCAGAAAGCAGAGCCGACAGAAGAAACCGAAGCCATGCGACAGGCAAAAGAGATCATCAACGAGTTTTGCCAAGAAGAATACGGCGAGGATGCAGACTTCTCGGATCTGCGAAAGGTCGGCATTGCTTACAGCACTGTGACCGATGAGGAATTGGAGGCGCAGATTGACCTCGACCTTGTGGATTGCGTGATGATGGCATCGGTCGGCGGCGTTCCGGTCGGCTCGGTGCAATGCCGTGACCTTGCGGATATGAACGACAACCTGTTGCCAAACCTGGACTTTTCGGAACTGATTGCATTTGCGGAAGGTCTTCTGACGCCGGAGTTGTTGAAGCAGATTCATGAAAAGCAGGAACAAATTCCGGAGCAGAAACATGAAGAACCCGCTACGCTGTCTGCCCCCATCTTTGCCGAGCCGACAAAAGCCGCACTTCCGACCGCCTTCCATCCGGAGGTGTCACCGGATGATCGCACAGATTACCGCCTCCCGGAAGGAACCTCCCCGCAGACCTTTTCCGTTCCGGAGAAGTACCAAGCCAATGCTGCGGCAATCCGGTTGCTCAAGCAACTGGAAACCGAAAACCGTCTTGCCACACCGGAGGAGCAGACCACGCTTGCCGGATATGTCGGGTGGGGCGGTCTTGCGGATTGCTTTGACCCGGCAAACCGCCACTATGAGGAACTGAAAGCCCTGCTCACGCCCGAAGAATACGAAGCCGCCAAGGAATCCACCCTGACGGCTTTTTATACGCCTCCGGTCGTGATGAAAGCAATCTACAAAGCCCTTGCCAACATGGGTTTTCGGGGCGGGAACATTCTGGAACCTGCCTGCGGCGTCGGCAACTTCATTGGCGCGTTGCCGGAAGAAATGCGGGGAAGCCGTGTGTACGGTGTGGAACTGGACAGCGTTTCGGGGCGTATCGCACAGCAGTTGTATCAGAAGCAGAATATCTCGGTCACGGGCTTTGAGAACACCGCCTTTCCGGACAGCTTCTTCGATGTTGCAGTCGGCAATGTCCCGTTCGGGCAGTTCAAGGTGCTTGACCCAAAGTATAACAAGTACAATTTCCTAATTCACGATTATTTCTTTGCCAAGACGCTCGACAAGGTGCGTCCGGGCGGAATCGTTGCCATGCTCACGAGCAAGGGGACAATGGACAAGGAGAATCCCGCCGTCCGCCGCTATCTCGCACAGCGGGCAGACCTCATCGGCGCTATCCGCCTGCCGGAGGATACCTTCCGGGGAAATGCGGGTACAGAAGCGGTGGCGGACATCCTGTTCTTCCAGAAGCGGGACACCATGACCACGCAGGAGCCGGATTGGGTACACCTCGGCACGGACGAAAACGGTATCCCGATGAACCGGTATTTTATCGACCACCCCGATATGATCCTCGGACAGATGGCAACCGAATCGGGACCGTTCGGTCAGCGCGTGACCTGCAAGCCGTATGAAGATCAACCGCTGTCAGACCTGCTTGACGAGGCGATTCCGAACCTTCACGCCGAACTGACGGAGCGGGCAGACGAGCCGGAAGCATTGGAGGATGACAGCATTCCCGCAGACCCGACGGTGCGCAACTATTCCTTTACGCTGGTGGACGGAAAGGTGTATTACCGTCAGAACAGTATTATGACGCCGGTGCAGACGAGCATGACCGGAGAGAACCGTATCAAAGGGATGCTCCGCCTGCGGGACATCACCCGCGCCTTGATTGATGCGCAGTTGTCCGGCGCATCCGACAAAGCGGTTATGGCACTTCAAGGGGAACTGAATGAAGTTTATGACAACTTCACGGCAAAGTATGGGCTGATCAACTCCCGCGCCAACGAAATGGTTTTTTCGGACGACAGCGCATACTTTCTGCTCTGTTCGCTGGAAGTCCTCGACGACGAGGACAAGACCAAACTGAAGCGCAAGGCGGATCTGTTTACTAAGCGCACCATCAACCCGCAGGTGACGGTGAACCATGTGGACACGGCAAGTGAAGCGCTGGCGGTGTCACTCTCGGAGCGTGCGGCGGTGGATTTGCCG
>CAVGEP010000329.1:1073-2096 GCA_963628105.1 Alistipes communis | reverse complement strand
AATCAAAGCTGTAATGTTGGGCATAGTTCTTCCTCCTGTTCGAGATTTTTTAAATCTTGATTCCAATCTTTATCTATAGGCGTCAGCGTATCATCATAAGCGATACCAAGCTGTTCCAATTTAGCGGCGATTCTTTCTTCTGCCTGCTGGCCGGGTTCGTCATTATCGAGACAGAGGAAGACCGTCCGGATATGGGGATTATCTTTCAGCATTTGAAATAAGACTCGTTCTCCCACACCACAGCAGGCGGCATAACTGTGGTTTTCCCAACACTCCTTGTTCATGCAGATAAAACTCAGCATATCAATGGGCGCTTCAAACAGATACAGGTTTTCACTCCGACCATGCCAATGAAAGCTGTACTCCGGGATGCTGTTATCAGCATTGCCCTTATAGGTGCTTTCCGAACCGCTGCCACGCTTGTGGGCGTGTCTTGGAACGCCGTCTTGATCAAAACCGACAAACACGGCGTTGTGGTAATCGGCAGATTCATAAATCATTCCTTTGCGCACAAAAATATCCAGCACATCCTTGTGGAGCTTCCGCTGCCTGAGTAAATAGGCATAGACCCGTAACATCCGGTCGTTCTTCTTGGGCAGCACAAAGGGCTGTGCTTCTTTTTTCTCTATCGGCGGCGATACGCAGAACTCGCCCTGTCGATTACCGCCGAGCAGATATTCCATCGCTTCGTTGTAGGATTTGTTGTAGTAACGGCGAACAAAATCTATGGTATCACCGCCTATCTGATCGTATTGGTGATACCATAGATTTCCGCGAATCGTAACCTTTGCAGAGCCGTCCCGCCACTGATACTCTCTGCCGGAGCGTTTAACGGTTTCGCCCTGTGACTTGAGCAGAGATACAAGGTCGGTCTGCCGAGCCTGCTCTTTCTGTGCGTCTGTAAAATGAATATATTGGGTTGACATAGAGCCTCCTTCCGAAAAAGAAAAAGCCCGTATCTTTCGATACGGACTCCGTCTGATTATTTGGTTATTTACTTTTCGAGCTGTGGGAGTATGGATG
>CAVGEP010000329.1:0-1063 GCA_963628105.1 Alistipes communis | reverse complement strand
GTATGGATGGGCTTGCTTCGTTCATACGGTTGATTTCGATCATGAGATCAATGCCGAAGCGAACGCCCTCGGCATAGGTGCATCGGCATTCGTCCTCTGCGATAGATAAACAGAGCGTCGTGAGCTGATTCACCAGATCCGATTTTTCCGCAGGCAAAGCGCTTTTGATTTCTTCTGCAAGCCGTTTTTTCTCCCGAAGCTTTTCCTGATATTCTTCAGTACCGGGAACTGCTGTTTCGGACGGGATGATTTCACCGTCATATAATTTTTCAAGTATGGTCATGTTAACACCTCCTGCTACAACAATACGGATATAGCCTTTGAAAGTCCAGCGAGAATAGACCGAAAATTCCAACAAAGATTCTATGCAGATATTTGTACTTTTCTATTATACCGCATTCTGCAAAAGATAATAAGCCTGTTATCCCATTTTCATTCCGTGAAGCTGTTTCTTTTCCTCGATTTTCTGACGGAGCTTCTTTTCGATGACGGCCTGCTGTCCATCCTCGTTTCTGCGAAGACGATCCGTAAACATACGGGCGAGCTGGGAGAGCAGCCGGAAGGACGCCATACCGACAGACGGATTCCGAAGTCTGCCACTGTGATAGCTTTGCAGAAGTCTTGCGGCATACACATTTCCTTGCTCGGCAGAAGCCGTCAGCAGAGCAATCCCGTTTTGGATATCCTGTTCGGTTTCTTTCCCGAACAATAGCATTTTACCGAGCTGGTATTGTGCATACTGATTTTTCTGTTCAACAGAGGATTTCAGCCATTGGATCGCTTTTTCGGCATCCTTTGGGATTCCGTCCCCGCACAGATACAGCTTTGCCAGAAGGTATTGCGCCTGACTATTTTTCTGTATAGCGGAGGCTGTGAGCAAGTGCTCTGCTTCCTGCAAATTCTTTTCGATATGATCGCCGCGAAAATAGAATTTACCGAGCAGATACTGCGACCATGAATTTCCGTCATTTGCAGATTCCCGCAGCAGGCGTATTGCCTTATGCACATCGCTGTTCTGCGTCAAGTTTGCCAGATGCATTTTGGTAAGGGAATATTTCGCATA
>CAVGEP010000328.1:0-2099 GCA_963628105.1 Alistipes communis | reverse complement strand
GTCCACGACGAGCGCAACAACTAAGTCCACAACCAGCACCACGAGCACGACCCGCTCCACAACATCGACGACCTCGACCACAGCTACGACCCGCTCTACAACATCGACGACCTCGACCACAGCCACGACCCGCTCCACGACGAGTTACCATTATACATATTGTACCCCTGTCCTTGACAGCTATGGAGTTGAGCATACGGCGCGTTGGGAAGAAAACAGACAAAATCATAACGAAAAGTCCACTCAGCAGCGTGCAAAAAGCACTTTCTGGGCGGGAGAAAAGTTCGTAATCAAGGCGGTATTTGACATAGTAAATACGAATTATACCAGTAATAGCTTGCTGAAGAGGGTGAGCATAAACGGAACGGGATATGAGGCATTTCCGCAGATTACTTCGACAGCAGGCGGGAAGCTGGTTCAGACAGCCGCGCTCTGGAAGGAAGATATGTCAACGACTCTTAAGGATGGAAGCGCTACCTTTATATTTGAATTCAACGACGGTTCGACCAGACAGACAAGCGTAAACATCGACAATACGGTAGAATATTACCGGCTGCATATGAACAAATGATTTATACTAATTTTAACGGAAAACTAATATCAAAGTTAGGAGCGGGTACATTGCGCCTGCCTACGAGGAACGGGAGCATAGATATCGAAGAAACGAGCAAAATCATCGACTACCTCATGGAAAGCGGTGTGACCTATTATGATCTAGGCCATTCTTATTTCGCGGGAAAGGCTGAGGAGGCGATAAGAAGAGCGCTTGTCATGCGATATCCGAGGGAAAGATATTATCTTTCGAACAAGCTTCATGTCAAGGACGTCGCCGATAGTGCAAAAATACTATTCGAAAATCAGCTGAAGGCATGCGGCGTTTCTTACTTTGACTTTTATCTTGTACACGGAATCACCGAAGAACTGTGGGAGAACATAGAAGAGAAGATGATATTTTCGCTTTTGCGGGAGAAAAAAGAAGAGGCAAAGATAGGCGCGGTTGGTGCGTCATTTCATACAGGTTTTGGACTATTTGAGTATATTCTGAATAAATATGACGGGATTATCGAATTCGTCCAGCTTCCCTTGAACTATCTCGACATGTCAAGAACCGATGTAAAAAAGCAGTACGAGCTTGCTCGGGAGCGAAATATTCCGATAATAGCAATGAGCCCGCTCAAGGGAGGATTGCTTTCCTGCGGTGAAAATGAGAAGATAGAGCTGCTCTTTTCTAAGCTAAGAGAAAAATATTCCGCAAGCTACTACGATCTGGGACTTCTATATGCGGCATCTCTGGACGGGCTGATGTGTGTGCTTTCCGGAATTTCCGACTCGAGCCAGGCTGAGCATAATGCTGCCTTGCTGGAAAAGGAGATTAAACTTGCGCAAGGCGAGATGGAGCAGCTTGAGATTGCGGCGCAGAGTCTTTCTCTAGGCGATGACATAAGAATTCCATGTCTGGGATGCAATTATTGCGATAAATGCCCGAGCCAAATCAAGATCGCGCGAATATTTGAGCTATATAATGAGCTTTCGGCAAGAGAATATGATGAGAGTCTCTCAGAACTAAAAAGGCTCGTTGCAAGGGAGAAATTAGCTCCCTATCAATGCCTGCGATGCGGAAGATGCGAAGATGTTTGCCCTGAAGGCCTAAACATAATTTCATTTATCGAAAGGTTAGGTTATACAGAAAATGAGTGAAAAAATGATGCTCCCAAAGCCGGAAGCCTTTGCGCTCGACAGGCAGGTGATTAGCGGCGACCTGGATGTTCATATTGCATGTCCCGGAAGCAGCGAATATGGGGAGGGGCCGCCGAGCCATATTATCGCCATAAGGATGGTGCAGGACATGGCCGGAAAGGATATTACAGACTCCGAGTGGGAGATTATAAAGGACGACCTCAGATGCGACTTTGCATTCCCGACTGACAATTATGGCAACGGAGTCTACGAGATTCTCCTCAAATCGTATAAAAAAGAGGGAGAAGAAATAATATGCTCTGAAGAAAATATTTATACCGTAACGATATTCAGAAAAAAAACCTACAGGTCGACCATCATAGATGACTGCGGCAATCAAGTGATCTCGGCCTACGATCACA
>CAVGEP010000327.1:0-2108 GCA_963628105.1 Alistipes communis | reverse complement strand
GTTCAAGGTTAAGCGTTTCCCGAGGCTTCAAAAGCTTTCGATGGTCGAGGTCAGCAAAATCCTCCCAAACATGCTCGTGGTTGCAATTTCGCGAAATGGCAAGATCATCATTCCGCACGGCCAAAATACCATCGAGCCCGATGATACCGTATATTTGATCGGCGAGCGATCGGAGATCGCAAAGCTGCACAGCCGCGTTCACGAAAAGGGCAAATATACGAACCTGCAAAAGGTTATGATTGCCGGCGGCGGGAAAACCGGATTTTACCTTGCGGACAAGCTCTCCGAGTTCGGAGTCTCCGTCAAGCTCATCGAAAAGAGCAAGGAGCGTTGCTACTACCTTTCTTCGCATCTTGATGATGTAATGATTTTGCATGGCGATGCCACGGACACCAGCCTCCTGGACGAGGAAAATTTCGATGAAATGGATGCTTTCGTTGCGGCTACGGGACTCGACGAAGAAAATCTCCTGCTTGCGCTCATAGCCAAGCAGCGCAATATAGAGGACGTAATTTCCAAGGTAAGCCGTCAAAGTTATAAGGATTTGATCGAAAAAATGGGCGTAGACATGGTTCTAAACCCCCTGGACATCGTAGCAAGCAATATTTTGCGCTACATTCAGGGGTCGAAGCGAATCGTCTCCTACCTTCTGATCCAGGGACAAGCGGAAATCATGGAAATCATCGCAACGGATGATATGAAGCTGGCAAATGTCCCGCTTCGGGATGTAAAGCTGCCGGATGGCGTTCTCATCGCGGCGATACACAGGCGCCAGGAGGTTATCATACCAAAGGGCGACACAAAAATCATGGCAGACGACAAGGTTACTATCTTCTGTCTGCTTTCGGATATCGGAGAGCTCGAAAAGCTCATGACAGCGAAGAAGTTTTTTAGCGAAGGCTTATTGAAATAGGATATTAAAAGTTATCCCGGCAGAAAGGCAAAGGAATGCTTGGTAGGTTCAGCGATATAATCAGAATACAGAGTTATTTGCTCTACGTGCTTGCGGCGGCAATGGTTATTCCCCTTGTCCTTGCTTTTGCATATGACGAAAGAGCATCGCTACTTGCCTTTGCGGAGGTTATCTTCGGCTGCGTAATTCTGGGCAGCCTGGCACGCTTTTGCACGAGACCAATCTCTCGCAGTCTAATCTTGCGGCAAAAATTCTTTGTCATCAGCTTTTCGTGGCTTGCCGCATCTCTCATAGGCTGTCTTCCGTTTATCCTATCAGGAGCCTTGCCGTCCTTTGCGGACGCATTCTTTGAGTCCTGTTCGGGATTTACGACGACCGGAGCATCTGTTATCAGCAACATCGAGGCATTCCCGCGCTCTATGATATTCTGGCGTTCTCTCACCCAGTGGCTGGGCGGACTTGCCATCCTGCTTTTTGTATCCTCACTTCTTCCCGTACTCGGCAAGAATGGTCAAACATTCCCTCTTTATAAAATATATATAGGCTTGAGTCTATCCGAGGCCGTGCTGCTTATTCCGGGAGGAATGAGCATTTTCGACTCGCTGATTCATACATTTTCTACCGTTTCCACCGGCGGATTCTCAAGTTATAACGATAGCATTGCTCATTTTGATAGTCTTTACATAAAACTGATTATCGTTATCTTTATGCTCCTTGCCGGGTCTAATCTCACACTCTTTTTCTTATGCAAAAGACGGGGATTTTCGGCCGTTAGCGGGGACGAAGAGCTTAGATTTTACCTGACTTGCACGGGATTTTTTTCCTTGCTTGTCTTTATTGTATGCGGTATTTTTGATGGTTTTGAAGATTTGGTAAATACCTTGGCAAATAGTATATTTACGGTAGTTTCAACCATTACAACCACAGGATTTTGCGTAGCTGATTACGGGCTGTGGCCGACCTTTGCGCAGATGGTGATATTGTGCCTTTTTTTCTTCGGCGGCTGCCTCTTTTCTGTTTCCGGCGGAGTAAAGTGCGTGCGGGTTTTGGTAGGTCTAAAGCTGATTCATAGAAGCGTTTCGCTGCGCATCCATCCCGCAAGGATAGCCCCTGTAATGATCAACGACTCAGAAATACCAACGGATGCGGTAATTCGTATAACAGGATTTATAATGACATATATCGTTGTTTTTTT
>CAVGEP010000326.1:0-2120 GCA_963628105.1 Alistipes communis | reverse complement strand
GCTCCGTGTTCCATCCTTCGCAGTTTCCAAATCCACGCACAACCTCGGGAAAAGACAGAACAAGAAAACCAATCCGATAGAGCTTTGGCTGAAGGAAATTGCGGGAACCCTTGCCGGCAAGCTGAAAATCAACGAATACAAACGACTGCAGCTGGAAGCCGACCTGCGGACGGCGGACATGCCGACAACACCGGAACAGTACATTGCAAACTGCATTGTAAAATCCGGCTTTGTCGCGCTGTTTGCCATCCCCCTGTTCTTCGTGTCCAAGCTGCTTGCGCTGATTGCGCTCGGCGCGTCGGTGCTGATGTATGTCAACGAATCGCGCAAGGTCAGCAACCGGATCAAAGAGCGCCGTCGCAAAATCGAAGCGGATCTCCCGATGCTGTCCTCCACCATAGAAAAGTCACTGGAACGAAGCCGTGACATCATCACCATTCTTGATAATTTCAAAGAAAATGCCGGACCGGAACTCCGCCGCGAGCTGGAGATCACCGTTGCGGATATGCGTTCGGGAACGGCGGAAGTCGCACTCTCCCGTCTTGCCGCAAGAGTCGGCGGCTCCATGATGCCCGACATCGTGATGGGGCTGAAAAGCACGCTGAACGGTGACAACACAGCGGTCTATTGGGCGCTTCTCAACATCAAGTTTGCCGAAGCGCAGCGCACTGCACTGAAAGCGGAAGCAAGCAAAGCCCCCAAGCGTGTCAAACGGCTTTCGATGGTGCTTCTCGTATGCTTTATGCTGATTTATGTGGTAGTGATCGGGCAGACACTGCTGTCGTCACTCGGAGGGCTGTTCGGATGAAAGACTTGAATGTAAAGAAACCGGAAAACAAAAGACAGCCGGTTCAAGCCCGAAAGCGCGCCTTTGCTTTCCTTAACAACAAGAGCGGCGAGGGCTATATCGATGTGGCAGTCACAGTTATGATTGTCGCCTTTGTCCTTGTCTTTGCCGTCAATGTTGTTTCTCTGGTGGCTCTGAATCAGAATCTCAAGACCGTGTCCGATCAGATAACCGACTATGCGACACTGAACGGAACGGTCGCGGTGGACGGTTATGTTGCCGAACTGAAGAAGCAGACCGGAATCGATTTCGGATATTCCTTTGACGGAAGTCAGCTATACGATGCAAACGGCAAGGTACAGCTTGGCGACCGGATTATCTGTACCGTCACCTATCAGCTTCGGATGCCCGGCTTCGGGGATTTTGTCCTCCCCATCAGCCTCAAGGCGTCGTCAAGCGGACTGTCGCAGGTCTATTGGAAATGAGGTGAGGTGCTTGAATCACATCAAAGAAGCTCTGAAAAGCAAAAACGGCGATGCGTACATCTGGTTGTGCGTCATCGTCGTTTTCATTTCCATGCTGCTCTCGGTTCTGATCCTGTACATGGGGCTTCTGTCACAGGTGCAGATACAGAAGCGCGATGTCAAGACCAAGCTCGACAGTGTGGTATCCGAATACGCCACCGAGATGTTTGATGCCATCAAGCAAGGTGCGCCATCCGAACGGTATATCGACTACGACGGGCTGGTACGCAAGACCTATGCGAAGCTCGGATTTTCAAGCGATACAGTTACCGAATACCCCTACCCGAACGGCAACTGCGTGATGATGCGTCCGCAGGTCACATCTCTCAAAGGTGACGGCTTCGGCATAACCGTCAGATACACGGTTGTCTTCCCGATAAAATGGAACGGCAACGCCTACAAAAGCCTCGAAGTGCCGATAACGGTCTCGAGTTATTACAAATGCAAGTGAAAGGAACCTTATGAACAAGAAAACAACTACGATGACAATGGTGATCGTCGCACTTGTCACGCTGGCAATCGTTGCGACGGTCATCATCTTTGCCGTTAAAAACGGCAAACAGCCGGAGGAACCCGTGGAACCTTCGACTGATATCACCTCTTCCACGGAAAAGCCGGCTGATCCCGATCCTGTGATCCCTCCGATTGATTCGGATGGCGGAACGGAAACGGATAAGCCGGAGGATAGCAGTCCCGCTGATATCACCATCGATGTCGTCAGACCGAGGGACGATCCTCATGAGGACACGCTGGGTGTTGTTGGGAATGTCGTAATTCAGCCAGGTATCAAGGAGGGAGAGGAATGAAGA
>CAVGEP010000325.1:0-2124 GCA_963628105.1 Alistipes communis | reverse complement strand
TTGAGGACGAGGCTCTATTTTACAACTTTATAATAAACAGGCGAATGAGAAATTTTTTCGCGTCCAAACGGCGCGGCGGATGAAAAGCTCTCATTCGCCTTTTTTGTTTCTCAAAATAAAAAATCAGAAAGAAAGACCTGCTAATAAAAGTCAAGCTCTAAAATGAAAAAAATCAAAATAATTTTCAGCAGACAAAAAGGGCATGACAAAAAGACCGCCGCGTGGAGGGAAAAGCGCCGGTTTGGGTTGGCAGGGCAAAGCACAGGCGTGCTTCGCCCGAAGGATATTATACCGGATGAGCGTTGTCAACATACAAAAAATTCAGAATGGTAATTCCGAATTTTTTGTAAACTCACTTCGTGACTTCAGGTGTTGACAAGGGCAAGCTTCGTCCTGGCGTAGTAGATGCGAAGAAACTTGTTTGCCGCAGCAATCATATAAACCTTATAAGGCTTTCCCTCGGAGCGTTTTTTGTCAAGGAAGGAATAAACAGGTTCATCGGACGGACTGGTTTGCAGAATGACAGACATCACCTGGAACAGCGTCTTCCGCAGAGAAGGCGAGCCGCGTTTGGTAATGAATTTTGATTTTTTGTCGAATTGACCGGACTGTTCGGGCGGTGAATCAATACCTGCAAAAGCAATCAGAGATTTCTTGCTTTTGAAGCGGGTCACGTCACCGATTTCGGCAATCAGCTGAGGTCCGAGAACTGTACCGACACCGTACAGTGTCATGACTGTCTCGTATTCGGGCAGGGTAGAAGAAAGGCGTTGCATCTCCTTGGCGAGAACCGCTAAGGATTCTTCAATGGACTGTAATTGTTGGATAGCCTGAGTGACGAGGACTTTCGTAGATTCAAGCGCAGGCAGGAGACCGACATTTCCGCAAGCAGCAGTGTAAATGGCTTCGGCTCCATCGGGATTGTAACGATACCCGTTCTTTTTACACCAACGTTCGTATTGATCTTTAAATTGTCTTACGGAAATGCTGCAAATACGCTCACAGTGCCAAAATTTCAAAGCAAAATCAACCCATTTCTCGTGACCGTCGCTTTTCCTTGCGGGAGAGTGGAAAAGCTTATTTACGCCGGGAAAGGTTTGGTCAAGCAAGGCGATGAGATTGTTTTTGAGTACAGTCTTCAGCTTGACGTACTGATTGTACTGACGGTTACAAATTTTCAGTGTCTGACGGATCTCATCTGCCGGGGAATATTCCCGGAGTTCGGTCCAACGGTCAAGTGCCATATTGGCGAGCTTGATTGCATCGAGCTTATCCGTTTTGACTTTTCGTATCGTGTTTCCGCTGTAGTCATGCGCCAGAATCGCATTGACTACGGAAACAAATATACCTGCTTCATGGAGATACCGTGCGATTGGTTCGTAATAGCGCCCCGTATACTCCATCAGCACACGGGTCTCGCCGGGAAGGCTTTTCAAAAACCTTGCCAGTTCTTTGAGTTCACTTTCGGTGTGACCCACTTCAAAAGGGGCGGCTACTGCCTTGCCGAAGGGACGCATAACTGCGACCATGCTTTTTCCTTTGGACACGTCGATTCCTACTGCATTCATTTCTGCTCTCCTGCTGATATTTTTTGCTGAAACGGTGCCATCCTTTACCCATTGCCGATTCAATCTGTTTGGTGATGCGGACGTGTGTAGTAGCCCAACCTGCTGAAACCGAACGCTACAATAGAAGGATGGATGACTGTCTTTCTGGCGGACGTAAAAGCCCAAGGAGAAATGCGTCAGTCCATTTCGCCCTTCTATTATAGCTTAGGAATGAGAACCTGCCGTGTACATCCGGCTGATGTACTTCGGATGGCAAATTTATTATAACAGGAGAATTTAGAGAATGAATTCAGGATACGAAAACAATTTACAGAACGCACAGGCAGTCAGCACTCCGGCAGTCAGCCCGATGGACAAGCTGAAAGCTGCATCGAAAACGACCGTGCGGACAATCGAGGAAACACCGTATCAACCGGTGATATACGCAATTCCGAAGGAGGATTGGAACGCCTTTCGGGAGTGGACGAAGCAGGCGGTGACCTTTCAGCCGACGCTTTACGAGAAGATCTCACAGCTGACCACCAAAGCGGAAGCAAAAGCCTACACGGACGAGATG
>CAVGEP010000324.1:0-2133 GCA_963628105.1 Alistipes communis | reverse complement strand
CATCACAAAGCTCTCCACAAGAAAAATGAGGCCGTACCGCCGGCGCATGCAGATGATTTTCCAGGATCCCTACGCGTCTCTCGACCCGAGAATGACTGTCGGAGAAATCATCGAGGAGCCTATGCTCATCCACAACATGGGAACCGCCACCGAGCGCAAGACAATCGTGCAGGAGCTTATCCAGACTGTCGGCCTGAAGCCGGACCATATCCGCCGCTATCCTTTTGAATTCTCGGGCGGACAGAGGCAGAGAATCGGAATCGCGCGGGCTCTGGCATTGAACCCTGAATTCATCGTCTGCGACGAGCCTATCTCGGCACTCGACGTTTCAATCCAGGCGCAGGTCATAAACCTTCTTGAAAAGCTGCAGCACGAGAGAGGATTCAGCTACCTTTTTATCGCGCACGATCTTGAGATGGTCCAGCACATCAGCCATAAAATCGGAGTCATGTATCTGGGGAACATGGTCGAGTACGGAACGTCGGACGAGGTCTACAAGACTCCTCTCCATCCGTACACAAAAGCCCTAATTTCAGCTTCCCCGGTTCCGGATCCGGAAATGGCGAAGACAAAGAAGAGAATTCTTCTCGAAGGCGAGGTTCCTTCCCCGATAAATCCTCCGAAAGGCTGCCCGTTCGCCGGCCGCTGCCCTGAATGCAAGGAAAGATGCAAGACGGAGAAGCCGAAGATGTACAGCATCGGAGAAAGGAAAGCGGCATGCTTCCTTTACGAAAGATAAAGAAATAAAGATATAAATAAAAATTAAAGAAATAAAGATGGAGGCTAGTTATGAAGATTAACACACCAGCAAAAACGCTCTGTGCGGCATTGGCTGTCGCGGGAATCGCGGCATTCTCTTCCTGCGGAAGCAAATCATCGGGCAGAGTAAAGACAAACGAGAACGGAGAAATTCTCGAGATCTCAACTGCGAACCAGTCCGAGACAGGCGAGTATGACCCTGCCGGAGCCGCGGCCTACGTCTACTTCTCCCACCAGACATTCGCGCTCGACCCGCTTGTGACATACACAAAGGACGGCAAATTCAAGGCGGCCACAGCCGAGAAATGGGAAATAAGCGACGACCTTCTAACCTACACATTCTATATCAGAAAAGACGCCAAATGGTCAGACGGCTCTGACGTAACATCAGCCGACTACAAGAACACGATGATCCGCGCGCTCGAGCCTACAAACGGCGCATGGTATGTTGACTTTCTCTTCCCTATAAAAGGCGCGCGGGTTGCCTTCGACGGAAAGGAGAGCCTCGACAAAGTCGCGATCGACGCGAGCGAGCCTAAAGTCCTCAAAATCACGCTCGAGTCTCCCTGCGCTTACTTCCTCGACATGTTCGCGAACGTTCCTACATTCATGCCTTCAAACACAAAATATGCGAAAGACAGCGACAAGGCATGGGATATGGATCCTGCAAAGAACCTGAGCAACGGACCGTGGTACATGGCGGAGCGCAGGGCAGGAGAATTCATCCTCTACAAGAAGAATCCTTACTATTATGACGCGGCGAGCGTCAACCTCCTTTCACTCAAGATGAGATTCATGGACGACGACCAGGCGAAAGCCGCGGCGTACCAGACAGGCGAGCTCACAATCCTCTCGGCTCCGTCATCACTTGCCGAGCGCTACCAGGGAAAGCCTGACCTCCACTTCGTCGAGAACCCGCAGACAAACTATGTCATGATGAACCCGAACGTGGCTCCTTTTGACAACCCGAAAGTAAGAAAAGCGTTCGCGCTTGCCGTGAAAAGGGCAGACATCGCGGCGGTTGTCGGAATCTCGGCTGTTCCTTCCACAACTCTTGTCGGAAGATTCTACAAGTCAAAAGTGGACGGAACTCCATGGGGCGAGCTCCAGGGAAATCTTCTTGACGAGAACCTCGAGGAGGCGAAAAAGCTTCTCGCCGAGGCCGGCTACCCGAACGGAGAAGGGCTTCCTGAAATCACATACACTTATCCTTCGATGGCATACGAGGGAGATGTCGCTCAGGTTCTCCAGCAGCAGTGGAAAGAGCTCGGCGTGACAGTCAATCTCCAGGCACTTGAGAACGAGGTATATGTCGCGCAGCGCCGCGAGAAGAAAGACCAGCTCATCAGAATGCAGTGGTATGCGGACTACAAC
>CAVGEP010000323.1:0-2133 GCA_963628105.1 Alistipes communis | reverse complement strand
GTCAACTCTGTCAAGAAGCCAGAATGTATGTTTCAGCTCATCTCTCAGCTGCGGAGTCGAGAACGGAAATTTTTCTTGCAGGGTCATCGCATCCAAAAATCGGTCAACGGAGGCATCATACCTAAATTGTCCGTTAAGGTTTGTGCTGAAGAACTCATTAAGGTCAAAGGCGTATTCCTCTGTTTCGCCGTTTATTTCCACGCCCTGAGAAAGCTCTTCCTTGATTATTTCGGACATCTGATAGGTAAACAGGTTCAAACGCGGGAGTGTTGCATAAGGATTTTCTTCTTCGGATGTTTCATCCCAATTCCGCTTTGCCGCCTGTTCGTCCGCATAAGTCCAGTTAAAGATTGCATCCTGCGTAAATTTGTTGTTGGCAAGCGCCTTGAATGGAGTTCCAGAAAGGTGCAGTGTAAATTTTCGGTCGATCCTATCGAAAGCGATGTCCGTTTTGTAAGTGTCCACACCTTCGTGTGCCTCGTCAATCACCAAAACATCCCAAGCCATGTTTGCCACTTCTTTTAGCTTGTCTATACCGCTTGTGCTGAAATGTATTGAGCCTTTCATATCTTGCAGGCTTACAAATTCAATACATTTCAGCTTACCGTCCTCAAAATTTGCTGTAGAAAACGCCTCAATGTATTCCTGACGGGACATAACGCTGGGCTTATCCCTCAGCGCTTCAACTTCGCTCACAAAGCAGTATCCGGATTCTCTGCCTATAAACTGCATATAATCCTCGTACCAGCTGTTGGCTATAGCCGGGCGGTTCGTAACGATCAGGACGGTATTTGCGCCTGCTTTTTTGCAGAAATCATAGACCGATAAGGTCTTGCCGAAACGAGGTTTCGCATTCCAAAGATACTCGCTTGTAGGATGATCCGCCATATATGCAAGGGTTTTGGAAACCGCATCCTCCTGCTCTTTTCTAAGTTTGTATGGAATAACCGTAAACAGCGATTCTAACATGCCGCGGTTTGATCTAAAGTCATAAAATTTTGACTTTGATTCTGGGCCTGTGATATGGAACCATTCGTTATTTTTGCCCTTCTCCTGTTCGATGCCTTCTTTTCGCAAGTAAGCGTGAAAATCTTTGTCGGTAAATCTGTCTCCGGAGCCGTCATCAAAGGTGGCGTTCCCTTTCCACTCCAAATTCCATTTTACATCCGCAGTGTGGGTCTGTTGCTTGATTCTTGTTGCTACATCTTGTTCTGTGTATCCTATCTTTGTCCAGCCGTTATGTCTTGCTATTTCGGGAGTGGTATAGGCGTAAATCATAGGAATTACTTTTTGTGCCGTATTGATGTTTGGCTTCTTCATTTATTCCATCTCCTTAACATTGCTTTCTATGAAATCTATTTCTTCCTTGCTGAGATTATATTTTTTGTATAGCTGCTTATCAATATCCGCAATGGACTGGGACCAGTCGATGTCCGAAGCAGGGGTAAAGTCTTGGAGGGGTATCATTTTCCAAACACCGCGATCATTATCTTGTGTTACTTTGAGAACTCCCAATATAACACGCGCAAACTTTGACTTTATATATTTAATAGCTGCAATAGCCTCATATTCAGTACTGAAAGATCCTATGCCAATAAATGACTGCGTATAGCCGATTAACGGCTCGCCGATTAACGGCGTAGATAAAACTTCGCCTAAAGCTCCTGAACCATTTGCGCGTGGCACAAGAACTTTCCATTTGCATATATTTTCGTGAGACATATCGGTATATTTTATCGGAATGTATTTCCATGTGCGTTTGTTTTTTAAAATGCCAAGTACCTTTATGTCATCGTCGCTTTCAGGGATATCTGTAAAAATTTTAATTTTATCAAATGCGTTGTTCCTAAAACGCCTGTCATTTCCATTTGAACCAATAACACTTCTATATTCTGGATAGTCAGCATAAAGCCTATCTAAATCAAAACGCACCTGCGTGTATACTATGGATGAAATACTTTCTTTTTCATCCATAGTTGCAGCCTTCTTAACAATGCCATTCAATTCAGGAAAAGCGGTGAAAGTTTTAATAGCACCGAAAAACTTCATGGAATCACGATAGCTGATAGCTACTCCGCCTTTAATATCTGTATTTTGAAAAACTGATGTGCTTTTTGCTTCATAATCTAAGAT
>CAVGEP010000322.1:0-2141 GCA_963628105.1 Alistipes communis | reverse complement strand
GGTCAGCACCCAGGTAATGCCATTAAGTTAAGCAAAAAAATCGATTAAGCGAAAAAATGCCTTGACAAGGGGCAAAAAATGTGCAGTCAAGTCCTGAAAATGGATTGATTTTCAGGAGGGGCTGCACATGAAAAACACAGTAACGATGCTGCGGGAGAGGCTTTTTTCCATCATCCGAAGGCTCGGAGAAGAGCCGGAGCGGTACGCCCGGAAGCCGGGGCGGGATTTTACCCGAAAACGGACGCTGACGCCTGACGTGCTGATTTATCTTGTTCTCACCATGGACGAAAAGAGCGTCTGGAAGGGGCTGCTTGGGCATTTCCGCAGGCGAATTGATACGCCGTCGGCGTCGGCTTTCGTCCAGCAGCGGCAAAAGCTGCTTCCATCCGCGCTCGAAGATCTGTTTCACCGGTTCTCGGACCAGCTCCGCCCGCAAAAGAAGTTCCGGGGCTACCGGCTGCTGGCTGCGGATGGTTCGTCGCTGAAATCCGGCGCGTACCCTGCGGATAAGGACGCCTATCGGTCCGGAACGGAGCGTCAGCACAGCTGGAATTTGTTCCATATCAACGCACTTTTTGACCTGGAAAACGGCATTTATACCGATGTGATCGTGCAAAAAGAGTATACAAAGCACGAATCCAGGGCGCTGCGTCAGATGGCGGTGCGCTCCGCAATCACCGACCCTGTGATCCTGCTGGCGGACCGCAATTATGAGGCGTACAACAACTTTGCCTGTCTGGAAAAGAAGGGCTGGAAGTATCTGATCCGCATCAAAGATCATGAGCGGAAAAACGCCTATGGCGTGAAGCTGCCAGACGAGCCGGAATTCGATCTGCCTGTCCGCATGACGCTGGGACGGCTGACGCCGCAGCAGCTCAAGCAGCACGGCGTCCCGGTTCCGGAGCACTATTACCGCCTTCCGAACAGCATTCCGTTTGATTTTCCGGACACAGAAAGCGCGGCCTTTTATGAATTTTCGGCAAGAATCGTACGCTTGACGCTGAAAGACGGCAGAACGCAGATGCTGATCACCAATCTGGACGCTGAGCAGTTTCCGCTTTCGGCGCTGCGGGAGCTATACGCCCGGCGTTGGGGCATTGAAACATCGTTCCGCGAGCTCAAATACACGGTCGGTCTCATTCATCTGCATTCCAGAAAATCGGAGCTGGTGCTTCAGGAGATCTTCGCTGCCTTTACCGTTTTCAATTTCACCCAGGCTGCCGCGTGGAATGTAAACGAGGACTGTGGTCACTCAAAATACGCGCGCTGCGTCAACTTTGCCCACGCGGTCTATCTGTGCTGCGAGGTCTTGCGCGGAAAAAGTGCTGAAATTACTGAGCTTTTAGAGCGAACCTTGACGCCGCGCCGACCAGATCGCTATTATCCGCGTCCCAAAATCGCCGGCAACCGCCTCTCCGCGATGTACGTTTCGGCGCGATAACAGCCTATAATTTTTCAGGTGGAGCGTCTCCGCCTGTTTGGTATACACATTTTTTCAAATCCGCGGCACTAGCGCCCCCAAAAACTCCCTGCCTTGCTTCTAACAGGAAATTTTCGGTTAACTTAATGGCATTAGATGAGTTGGGGCGTATGAAGGAGTTCGATGTGACCATTACCGAAACGCTGAAGCTCACCGTGTCGGTGGAGGCTTCTTCCAGAGAGGAGGCCGAGCAGATGGTAAGCGACCAGTGGCACGCCGGGGATCATATCCTGGACGCGGACAATTTTGTAGACGTGGAGTTTGAGAGCAATGACGGCAAGGAAATCGCCGCCGAACGAGCGCCGGACGATACCATCGAGGTGCTCATGGTGGAGCCGGGACAGTACCCGCGCGTGGAGCGCATCGGCTCCGACCTCGCCTCCTTGCAGAAGGCCGTGGACGGCTATATCCAGGCGGTCTACCCATATGACGACCCCGTGGCGCTGATCTGCGGGGAGGAATCCAAGCTGGAGGGTAAGCCGCTGAACCGCGCTCTGCGGGACGAGGACGGCGATATCTACGATATCGTGGCCGGCAAGTTCTTCCTCTGCGGTCTGGGCGACGAAAACTTTGCCTCTCTGCCGAAGGAGCTGCAACAGAAATACAAGGAAAAATTCCGTCAGCCGGAAGCCTTTTTGAAGATGGGCAGCAAGCTCATGGC
>CAVGEP010000321.1:0-2158 GCA_963628105.1 Alistipes communis | reverse complement strand
AGGCTCTTTGCCGGGAATTTATCGAAAGGGTTTTCCACGGAAGAAAGGTGGAAAAACTTACATTTCCCAATGACATCCGTGTCACACCGGAAAAAACCATTGTCACGGGGCTGATTTCAAAATCCGTGCGCCTGGATGTGCTTTTCGAGGGGGACGACCGATATTATGACATCGAGATGCAGGCTGTGCCGGAGGGGTTCCTGCCCCAGCGTTCCCGCTACTATCATGCTAGCATGGATACCCACATTTTGAAAAAAGGACAGCCCTATAGCGAGCTAAAGGAAAGCTATGTGATTTTCATTTGCCTGCAAGATCCCTTCGGGGCCAGAGCGCCAGTGCAGCACAGGAAAAACTGTCGATTGCAAAGAACTTAAAGAAGTCTGGGATCCCATTTAATGTGATTGCAGAGAACACAGGGCTGACCCTGCGTGAAGTCGAAGAACTATAGCAAACGACGATTTTGTACGGCAAATCCACCAGAAGGTCGAAGAAGCATTAAATATTCTTTACACGGTCAATTCTCCAAAAATCAGCGGTGAAAAGCAGGAGCAATGCGTAGATCTCGAGCCTTCCGGCGATCATCAGCATCGAAAGGAAGATTAACGAGAAGGAATTATACATCCCGAAATATCCGCCGGCGCCAACTTCTCCAAGTCCCAGTCCCGTGTTCGTAAACAGCCCAATCGCCGTGGAAAGGGTTGTCTCCAGGTCAAAATTATTTAAGGACAAAATCAGGGATGAGAAGAAGAATACCGCGAAAAATAGCATTATATGTGATGTAATTGCCGAAACCCTAGGGGCCGGCACCGCATTCCCGTCTACAATAACCGCCTTTACCGAATTCGGGTGAATCTGTTTGAATATGCTGCGGCGTATCAGCTTGAAAAGAATGATTATTCGGATAACCTTCAGGGAGCCGGAGGTTGACATGGAACAGCCTCCGACAAAGAGCAGCGTGAAAAGGGTAGCGACAGCAAATGTCGGCCACTTCGTATAATCGCAGACGAAATATCCCGAGGTCGAAATGAAGGATATTACCTGGCAGAGCGCGTCCTTTATTGCCTGCCAAAGGCTCGAATATGTCCCGTCAAGCTTTAGCGAGAGTGCAATCAGCAGCGTCGAGAAGGCGATTATCCCACCAAAGACACGAACCTCAATATTCTTAAAAAACATTTCCGGCCTGCCGTGCAGCAGGAAGTAGAACAAGGTATAATTCAGCGACGAAAGCAGGGTGAAGATCATGATTACGCTGCGAACATAAGGGAGGGTGAAATATTCCGCATTCTTTGGCGTGATGAGAAGCCCGCCTGTGCTTACGCTGCTGAAGGTATTGATCAGTGCATCGAAAAATCCCATTGGGCTCAGGCAAAGCAATATCAGCTCTACGAGTGAGAATGTCGCATATGTCAAATAGAGAAACTTCCCCGTATCTGAGAATTTTGCGCCGACCTTTACAAGAGAGGGACCCGTGGATTCCGCAGAGGCTATCGACTGGCCACTGATTCCAAGTGCCGGGAAGATCGAGACGAGCAAAACGAGTATTCCCATTCCGCCCAGCCAGTTGGAAACCGCATGCCAAAGCAAGAGTGCCCGCGGCATCGTATCAAAGTCAAAGGCTGTGCAGCCCGTGGTGGAAAAACCGGCCACAGACTCAAAGAAGCTGCCCGCAAAGGAGTATCCCTGTCCGCTGAAATAAAAAGGAAATGCCCCGATAAGCGAACATAGCACCCAGCTCAGGCAGGCAATGAGATACCCCTCGTGAGTATGCAGGCTTATCTTGTCAAACTTTAGCAGAGTCAGGATTACAAAACCGGGACAAATGCAAAAAAGCCCCGTCACAAATAGCGAAGAAGCGGCGCCCCATTCCTCAAAATACATCGCAGCAGCCGTACACGGCACCATGGCGATACCCTCCAGGAGTGTAAGTATTCCCAATGTCTTGATCAAAACCTTTGCGTTAATATGCATAATAACCTCTAATTCGCCTTGTTAGGATGGCGATAATATTTCGAAAAAAGTATGAAAACCGTGAAAAGCTCAAGCCTTCCGGCAATCATCAAAAATGAGCAGACGACTTTGGAAAAAATCGAAAACGCTGCATAATTTCCCGAAGGACCAACCGAATTAAATCCGACACCTATGTTTCCCAGGCATGATG
>CAVGEP010000320.1:0-2162 GCA_963628105.1 Alistipes communis | reverse complement strand
CATCCGCAGGGAACCGGAGCGTAGAAAATTCTCAAAATGAAGGAATCACAAAACATGGCTGAAAAAGTCTGACTTTAGCGAAGCGAAAAGAGAAACTTAGGCTTGACTTTACAAAAAGTGCAGTATATTATACTCGTAAGGAACTAACTTACGAGTTACTTTTTATAAATTCTTTTGAGGTGGAAGCATGGGTCAATTTTATTGCCGCGAGGATGAACTTAGAAAATTGAACAAACGATATGAGGACGGCAAATTTGAGTGCGTTATTATTTATGGAAGACGGCGTGTCGGAAAAACTGCATTGATTAACGAATTCTGTAAGGACAAGCCGACGATTTTTTTCTCGGCTTTGAATACGACGGGGAAGGAAAACTTGGGGGCGCTTTCTAAATCCATTATGAGTTTTGAGAGACCGGATGCGGAATCAGCGCCTGAATTTACATGCTATGATGTGGCATTGGATGAGCTGACCGCTTTATCAAAGGAAATGCGAGTGGTGTTTGTTATTGACGAGTATCCATATCTCGCAAAGGCAAAACCGGCGATTTCGGCGATGCTGCAGTATGTGATTGATCATAAATGGAGTGATTCCAAGCTGTATCTGATTTTGTGCGGCTCGTCCATGAGCTTTATGGAAAATCAGGTTTTGGGAAAGGAAAGCCCTCTGTACGGACGGAGGACGGCTCAGTTTAAGATTCAGCCGCTGGATTATAAAGAAACTGCGGTTTTTCATCCAGAGTTATCGAATGAGGAGAATGCGCTGATTTATGGGATTACGGGAGGCGTTCCGCATTATATCAATAAGCTGGATGTCCGGGAAAGTGTGGATGAAGCACTGCTCGAAAACGTGTTTGACCGCTCCGGATACCTGTATGAGGAACCTGCAAATCTGCTGAAACAGGAGCTACGGGAGCCGGCTATCTACAATGCAATCATCAAAGCAATCGCAGAAGGCGCTTCACGGCTGAATGATATAAAAACAAAGGTCGGAGAGGAAAACGCTGTAGTATCGAAATACCTTAAGACCTTAATAGAGCTCGGAATTGTAAAAAAAGAAATTCCCGTCTCTGAGAGACCCGGCAAAAAAACCATTTATCTTCTGGCAGATAATTTTTTCCGATTTTGGTATCGGTTCGTGCCGGTGAATGCAAGTGCCATTGACTCCGGACGAATTGCGAAAACATACGCTCATGCCGTAAAGCAGTATTTCTCCGACTACATGGGGCTGATATTTGAGAAAATGTGCAGAGACTATTTGCTCTTTTACGCAGAAGACCTTCCAATTGAGCTGAATGAAGTCGGCCAATGGTGGGGAACGGATTCTAAAACAAAAAAGCAGGTACAGATTGACATTGTCGGGGTCCCCGTTCAAGGAAAGGAATATTTGATCGGCTCCTGGAAATATCGAAATGAAAAAATCGGACTGGACGAGCTGGAACGGCTTCGGGATTATGCATCCGCCTTTGGCAAAGGCTCAAATTACCACTATTATATTTTCTCAAAAGGTGGCTTTACAGAAGGACTGCTTCAAGCCCGGGAGCGCAGCGAAGTGCGTTTGCTTACGCTTGATGACATTTACAAATAAGGCAATTGGAGGTAATAATATGTATCAATTATTTGATTTTGAAAAAAGAAATTGTATCGTGCGGGGGTATCACTTCCCTTGCGAAAATCCGGGTCATGTGGTTTGCCTGATTCACGGAATAGGCGAATATGCGGGCAGGTTCAGCCGCATGGCGGAATACTTTAACAAAGCCGGAATTGCGGTAGTTTCCATGGACCTTCGGGGACACGGGCGCTCGCAGGGCGTTCGGGGAGCCTGCGCGCCTAGGAGGGAAGTCCTCAAGGATATTGACGCATTGATTGAATATGCGCAGGAATTTTATCCGGGGGTTCCCATCGTGATGTACGGGCACAGCATGGGCGGAAATATAACGCTGGACTATCGCGCACGGGGCGGCCATAACGATGTACCGGCAGGCTACATTATCTCGGCGCCGTGGATTCGGCTGGTGCGCCCTGTAAGCGGCGGACTTTTGATGGCAGTAAAGCTTTTGACAAAAGTCGCTCCGAACTTCAAAATCAAGTCGGAGTTTCCGGAGGAAAAGCTAGGCAACGTGAAATATGTAAGGCCATATAGGAAGGACCCTATGGTTCATCCT
>CAVGEP010000319.1:0-2163 GCA_963628105.1 Alistipes communis | reverse complement strand
CGCCTTGATCTTCTCAAGCTCGGACGCATACTTCTCGTCATACTCTGTCTTGAGGTTTGCGTTCGTCTCCTTCTGCGTTGCCCGAAGTGATTTACTCTGCGCCTGGAACTCAGCATTCAGGCGTTCCCGCTCGGCTGCATTCTCTTCACGCAGTGCGGAGATGCTGGCAGAAATTCGCTCGCGGTTCTTTTTCTTATCGGCAGCAGACATGGCACTGAGTCTGTTTTTCAAACTGTCAATCTGCGTCTGCATAGCTGCTTTATGCGCGGCGATGTTCGATTTCTTCTGCTCTCGAAGCTTATCGATCTGGTTGGTCGTATCTTCCTTATTCGCTGCGACCTTGGATTTTCGCTCGCTTGTAAGCTGTTCTTTGACGTAGCTCGCGGCAGCCTTGCCCTCATCATTAAGCCCAGCCGTCGAGGTTCGTCCTTTCAGCTCACGGGTTTTCATATAATACTCGTGCGCTTTGACGGGGTCGTAATACGGACTGGCATAATGCTTGAGTTCGTCATCGGAATCCAGTTCCTTTTCCAGATCGTCCAGCTGAGCATCGAGATCATCCAGATCGGCAAGCGCGGACTCGTATTCCGCCTGCGTCATTGCCTGTCCATTTTGATTTTCCTCGCTCGTTGCCAGTTCTTCATCCAGCATCTGGTCTTCTTCGGACTGGTTGATGTTACTGTTACGAAGCTGATCGGCACGAGGATCATCCGCCGGTTTCATGCCAATGACAGAACGGATCTCATTCGAGGTCATAATCTCATTGCGCGTGAACTTATCGGCGATCTCAGCAATCTGAGAAACCGGCGCAAGCTTGAACGGGTCACGGAAGAAGGAAATTGCCTGCTTCTGAGTGCGGGCGGTCTTCGTAAGGAACGTTCTCGTCATCTCATCTGCGATAGCCGCCAGAATCGGCTCTACCGTTCGGTTGTGATAGTTGATCATCGTTTCCTCATTTGCCGTGCCGTCCATGACGCTCTCTGTAATGCCAAGCTGGCTGTAAAGCATCTTTGTCAGGTACTCGATCTGGCTCATCAGGTTGTTCTCAACGCCGCGATTGAGCTGCGTGATGTGCTCTGTGCCGTCGGTATAGGCGATACCGTATTTCGAACCGGAAAGCTGCTGCTCAATGTCCTTGCGGCGCTGCTCTGCCTGATCCCTTCTTGCCTGCGACTTGATGACGTAGGGAAGCTGGATAATCAGGTCAAGCTTACCGGAGCCGCTCTGCTCGTCGATCGCGTCCAGAATGTTCAGCTTCCGGATCAACCGCTGCATCGTGGAGTTCGGCTCGTTCGTAACTGCAAACAGCGGATTTTCCATGATCGCCGTGTACTTCTTTGGCACAATGACTTCCTCAAATTTACCAGTCTGCTCATTGTAGAGCCGTACCCGGACGTGTGCCGGCATCCACTCCAGAATCTTTCCTGTCCGCAGTGAATAAATTTTGTAGCTGTTATTCTCGTCCGGATCAAAGTCAGCTTCGACCGGAACGACCGCTACGCAGCCTTCGTCCAGCATGGACATAACGATGTCCTGCCGAAGCGCCCGCCCGGTTTGATCGAGGTTCGCTTCAACGGTCAGGCACTGGTGCAGCGTATCGTCGATGTATTCCAGAAAATGTCCGTTCTCATCAACGCGGGCGTGTACCAGGCTGATTGCGGCGACATCCAGCGCAATACGGTTGCAAATAGCCGTGACAATCGAGCGCTCATGCCCGCGCGTCATGCGAATGCGGTCAGGCCGATAGCCATAGCTGGAGCCGGAATATGCCGTATCCCGCCAGCTTGTGGGGTCTCTGTTCATAAAAATATTCCAGGCCCGTTTGAACCTGGAACCAATCGTTTCTTTCATCGGACGTTCATCACCTCCTAGATGTAGTGATAAAGCTTGACATATAACACGAAATAGCGTATGATGCGGATAGAAGAACAACTTAACGAAGATATAGACAACTCGTTTTGCTTGTTTGACAATCCGGAAGAAAGGAGTTTGAGTTTGAATAAGATTAAATACAAGAACCTCGAATTGTCAGTATCGAACTATGCTGTAACCGTATTCGGACTTATGGTCTGCTATTGTGTTCATGAGATGTGCGACTCGTCCAAACACAACAGTACAAACATCGAGTACAAAGATTTGCACATTCAAGCAACGCCATTGCTG
>CAVGEP010000318.1:0-2164 GCA_963628105.1 Alistipes communis | reverse complement strand
ATCATGAAGAAAATCCCGACGCTCTTTGAGCGGGTATTTGACAACCATCATAAAGTCGGAATCAACAACAAGGTTCATCCCAGCATGGAATGGGTTCTGTGCGGAGAAGG
Source organism: Alistipes communis (assembly GCA_963628105.1). Classification (GTDB taxonomy): domain Bacteria; phylum Bacillota; class Clostridia; order Peptostreptococcales; family Anaerovoracaceae; genus CAG-238. Next base: position 2,054 of record CAVGEP010000318.1, on the reverse strand, counting down.
CGTAGCAACCGAAAAAATCGACGGCAGCTGCTGCGCGGTGATAGGTGGAGTTTTCTACAAAAGATACGATGCAAAACGCGGCAAGATTCCGCCGACGAATGCGATTCCCTGCTGCGATCCGGACCCCATAACCGGTCACTGGCCGCATTGGGTTCCCGTGGACGAGAGCGACAAGAGCAATATCTGGTTCATGGAAGCCTATCGCAATGCCAGCTGCCCTACTGAGGAAGGCACTTACGAAGCAATCGGGCCGCATTTTCGAGCAAACCCATATGGACTTGAAAAAGATGTGATCGAGAAACACGGTATTCGCGTTTTGCCGGATGTGCCGAGAGATTTCGAAGGAATTCGTGATTACCTTGAGAAACACAATATTGAGGGCATTGTATTTTGGAAGGACGGACAGCCGCAGTGCAAGATTAAGCGCAGCGATTTCGGGTTTCCGTGGGGAGAATGACAAGGATCATCTGCGCAGCCGCCTGATTTGAAATCGGGCGGCTTTTGCGTGAATGAGGAAAGCCTGTTGCAGGCACGCATAATTGCCGCCAGTGCAGGCCAAAATATAAGTGCATCGTATTTTAGCCTGAAATCTATTGATTTCTTCTCACTCTTAGGCTATAATAAAGGCGCATCGTATTTTAGCCTAAAAGGAGGCGGAGCAATGTATATTGAGAGACAGCTTGAAAAGAAGTTTATTGCAGTCAATGAGGAGTACGCTTGCGTGCTGCTGACCGGCCCGCGCCAGGTCGGAAAATCCACTATGCTGCGGCATCTAATGGAGGGAACGGCACGAGCCGAGGTTTCGCTGGACGATTTGGAGGAGCGTAGGCTTGCCAAAACCGATCCTGCCATGTTCTTGAAGCTGCATCCCGCGCCGGTTCTTATCGATGAGGTTCAGTATGCACCGGAGCTGTTTTCGTATATCAAGATCGCCGTGGATAACGGCGCTGCCCCCGGCTCCTATTGGCTGACCGGTTCTCAGGCGTATCGCTTGATGGAGCTTGCACAGGAATCCTTGGCCGGAAGAACCGCCATTCTCCACATGTCTGCATTGTCACAAGCCGAGCTTTGCGGAGCGGTGGATGTTTCACCCTTTTCGCTGGAACTCGATGAGTTGCAGAAGCGCAAGGCGTTGCTTTCCCCTGCCACGCCGAATGAGATCTATCAAAGGATTTGGGACGGCGCACTCCCCGGCCACAGGAGCGGCAAATATAAAGACCGTGATGTGTTTTACAGCAGCTATATTCAGACCTATATCGACCGGGATGTGTCCACCGATATTCCCGGTGTGGATAAGGTGATGTTTGCGGACTTCATTCGTGCGGCCGCCTGCAGAAGCGGTCAGATGCTGAACCTGCACGACATCGCCGGGGATGTAGGTGTCAGTGACGATACCGCAAAGCGCTGGATGAAGGAGGTTGAAAAATCGGGGATCGTGTTCTTCCTGCACCCCTACTCCAACAATCTTCTGAAGCGGACGATCAAAACGCCGAAGATGTATTTCTTCGATACAGGGCTGGTCTCCTATCTGACTCGGTACTCAAGCCCCGAAATTCTGATGAACGGTGCGATAAACGGAGCAATCTTAGAAAACTATGTTGTGTCGGAAATCATCAAGACCTACAGCAACAGCGCCAAGGATTGCCTGCTGCATTATTACCGGGACAAGAACAGCAACGAAATCGACTTAATTATGGAGAGCGACGGACAGCTTCATCCCATCGAAATCAAAAAGAGCATCAACCCGCCCACACAAATCACGGGCGCTTTCAAGCTGCTCGACAAGGCCTCCGTGCCGAGAGGGACAGGCGCGATCATCTGCCTTCGGGAGACATTAAGCGCAATTGACAGCAGCACATACATTGTCCCTGTGTGGATGATCTGATTTCGTTCCAAAAATAAATATTCTATACACAGCCGCTTGGTTTCAATGAGAAATCAGGCGGCTTTTTCTATAGAACGTGTTATTTGAAAAACATAAGCAAGGAGGAAGCCAAATGACAAACGAAGAACTGAACACCGCTTTATATAAGAAGGTGTTCGCAGAACAGGAG
>CAVGEP010000317.1:0-2172 GCA_963628105.1 Alistipes communis | reverse complement strand
CGTTATAGACCGTTTTCACATCAAAGACTTCCTCCTCGACCTCGATAGTGGTGTGCCGCGCATCGTGGCTTTCGAGAACGCCGGTAAGGAAACGTGCAACGGCGCGAGGTCCCGTTTCAAGAGATTTCGGAGCGGTATTGCCAACAAGCTGATCAATGGATACACCGAAGTGATCAGCTATCCCGACGACCTGGTCAAGGGTGAAACATTTCTTGTCTCTGAGGCTCAAAGCCTTGCTGACGTTGGGCTGCGACATACCGAGAATATCCGCGAGTTTCTCCTGGGTTATGCCATTATCCTTCATCAACTGGGTGATATTCCGAATGAGTATATCAGTATTGCAAAACGACATATTAAAAATTCCTTTCTCGAATAGATATTCTGAAATAAGATATTTATTCAATATTTGAATATATCATACCACAGAATGTACAATTTTACAAGAGGAAAGGTCAAATTCTGAGCTGAGAGCAGATGAAGATCCGCTTTCACCTGAGTGTTTGACACTCAAATACATCTCATAGTCCGAGATGGTCATTAGGACAATTGGACGCATAGCGAACTTGACATCACAGGTTTACTGTAGTGTCACCTGGCGCTTAAGCCCAAACAACCGCCGTCAGCTGGACGGAGTCATGAACCGTTGCTCAACGGCTCACGGCGGATAAGTAAATAACAACGGCTGCCTTTTGAGCGGGTTGCCGCAGACCGAGAAACGGAGAACATCTCTGTCGGGCTGTGGTTAGTTTTCTGCACCCTTTTTGCAGCCGAACCCGGAGTCCTCCGTTTCGAGAAATCGAAAATCGGAGGACTTTTTTATGACAAAGAAAGACAAGCAGTACACCATCTACATCCGCTCCACGAAAGAGAGCATCCCCGTCAACAAGGAAGAATTCGATGCCTACTACCATGACATCAATATCTACCGCATCCGTCAGCAGAGGCACGGTCGCTGCGTGTGTCCCGCAAGCAAGCGGCTCACCTGCGATATGGACTGTCTGACCTGCCCCTTCCACCGCATGGGCGATATGCGTTCCCTCGATTACACCGAAACAGATGACGAAGGAAACGAAACTGCCTGGGTCGATGAAATCCCAGGCGATTCGCCTTTGCTCGAAGACATCATCATCGAGGCTTCCGAAATGAAAGCTCTGTACGCTCGGCTTACAGAACTGATGCCGGAGGCAATCAAAATCGGCGAGCTGCGACTTGAGGGCTTAACCGAGGATGCCATCGGCGAACGCATTGGGATCGGCAGAAAGACCTTCGCCTACAGATTAAAAAAGGTCAAAGCCGTCCTCGAAAAAGAATTCCCGGATATTTTTTGAAAAAAGTTTCCCGGATTTTTTCCGAAATGCACTTCTCATGTTCATGGGAGAGTGTAAGGAGCAAAACGATACCGCTCCTTCGGGAGGTGAAAACGAATGAAGGAAGTAAAGAGAGATGCTCTGAAGCCTGAGGAAGATCTCGTTGGTTTTCTGCTCGACTTCATCATCGTGTCGGCAACACTGGCAAAGAAAGTCACCCGGGCGGTAAGAGAAAAGCAAATCAAGGAAGGAGCGTGTAGAGATGTCAAAAATGAGCGAACTGGATGCCGTGATCAGAGACCTGCGAACTGCGGCTGCCGCTATTAACGAAGCGGCTGATACCCTCACGGAGATGTTCAGCGGCGAGACCGCCGAAGCTCCGGCAAAACCTACCGAGCCGATTCCTACCAAAGAAGACGTCCGTGCGATTCTCGCAGAGATGTCCAGCCGTGGTTTCACCGCGCAGGTGAAGGAACTTCTCCGTCAGCACGGCGCGGCAACGCTCTCCGGTATTGACCCTTCGGAGTACGCCGCCCTCATCAAGGATGCGGAGGGACTTGAAAATGGGTAATCACGCTCTGCTTTCCGCATCTTCATCCCACAGGTGGCTGAACTGTCCTCCGTCCGCAAGGCTCGGTGAGAACCATGAGGACAGGGGCAGCGATTTCGCCGCCGAGGGAACGGATGCCCACAGCCTGTGCGAATATAAACTCAAGTCGGCTCTGGGCATTCCGTCCGAAGACCCCACCGAAAACCTTTCCTGGTACAACGAGGAGATGGAGGAATGTGCCAACAGCTATGCCGCCTATGTGCTTGAACTCCTCGCCGAAGCGAAGAAGGTTACAACCGACCCCATCGTGCTGAT
>CAVGEP010000316.1:0-2180 GCA_963628105.1 Alistipes communis | reverse complement strand
GAGCCATCATTGATCAGGTGATGCACCTCAAAGTGGTTTAGAGTGGGTTTACGAGCGTTTACAAACCAAATTACTTGCATGGAATTGATTTTTACGCATTTTCGTGATATAATGAAAAGGTGTAATCTGCCATCGGTGTATCTTGTCGGCGCTCTTCGTCCATCCGAGAGTATTATCGCGCCGCAAAATGAGACACACAGCGGCCTCAACATAGGACACATGAGACAAAACATAGGACAAATCGAAATTCGCAGGACAAGGAGAATCGGATGTGCTGGTAAAGACATATTTTGAGCGGTTGTACCCTCACATACGGACGGCGGTTTACTATCCGAGCAGAAAGAACAGCGGCATATTTGTGACGCTTTGCTTCTGCGCAGCGGGCAGTAACCACTTTCTGTTTACAAAAGGAAAAAGGTACACCTCGGAAGATGTACCTTTGCAGAGAAAACTATATGACGGCACGCGGAATATGACCGTGGATATCAAGTCATCTTTCCACCCGTTTAACGAGGACGGCCTTGCTGCCTTCTATAAGGAAAACATTGAAACAGCAAAGATGCGGGATGTGATGGTTGCCTTTGGTATTCCTCCGACATCCGAAATGAACAAGGACTGCCTGTGCAGGGCATTAACAATTCAATTCCGAGCATTTGTTGAGAGCGATACCGATGAGGCTGACGATATTGTTGCGATGGAGTACCAGAAGTTCCTTACCGAGCCGAAGGAAGAAATGACTGAAGCGTATCACCCGGCATCGGTGTTATATCCGGGAGATCAGATATATTTCAAGTCGAAGTTTCGCCCGACCTATCAGGTGAATATCTACGAGAAATTTCAGCACACCTGGGAGTTTGAGAATACGGGAACGCAGGTATGGCGCGGTCGTAGGCTCTATTTCTTAAACCACGATGCCGTCCGTCCGAGAGCAGATGCCAATTATATCGATATACCGGACACGCCTCCGCATAAGAGCGTAAAAATAACCGTGAGCATGGATGCCCGTGGCTTTGAAGAAAAATCGGAATGCAAGTGGGTCATGGTAGACAGCGATGACAACGATTGCTTTCCGAATAACAACACATTCACATTTTTAGTCAATACAAAATTCGAGTATCAGAAATAGACGGAGGTAATACAGTGAGTGAAGTCAACATCGAGAAATGGGTAACATTGAAAGAAGTCCAGTCATATCTCGGAGTCGGCAGAGAAACTGTTCTCGCCTGGATTGCCAAGCGCAATATGCCAGCCTACAAAGTAGGGAGACTTTGGAAGTTCAAACTGTCCGAGGTGGACGATTGGATTCGTTCCGGCGGTGCCGCCGATGACAGGGACGAAGAAAAAACTGACAAGGGCAGCGAATAAGTCCGTTTTATGGGACAACACAAGAAGTACAATGAGTATGGATACACAAATTTACTGCAGGAGGCTAATTTAGATGGCTGATAAAACAAATGCCAACATAGGCTTTGAAAAACAACTGTGGGATGCAGCTTGCGTTCTGTGGGGACATATACCGGCAGCGGAATACAGAAAGGTAATCATCGGGCTTATCTTTCTGCGCTACATATCCGCAGCCTTTGATAAAAGATATCAGGAGCTAATTGATGAGGGCGACGGTTTTGAGGATGACCGCGATGCTTATACGATGGAGAATGTTTTCTTTGTGCCGGAGGAGGCACGGTGGAGCACCATTGCCGCAGCTGCTCACACGCCGGAGATCGGCACGGTCATTGATAACGCCATGAGAGCTATCGAAGCCGAGAACAAGACGCTGAAAAATGTTCTTCCGAAGAACTACGCCAGCCCCGACCTCGACAAGCGGATTCTGGGCGATGTCGTAGACATCTTCACGAACAACATTGATATGAGCAATACCGAAGAGAGTGAAGACCTCCTCGGTCGTACATACGAATACTGCATTGCACAGTTCGCGGAAAAAGAAGGCGTTGGCGGTGGTGAATTCTATACACCGTCCAGCGTGGTTAAGACGCTCGTTTCCATCCTGCGTCCCTTTGATAACTGTCGTGTATACGACTGCTGCTGCGGTTCCGGCGGTATGTTCGTGCAGAGCGCAAAGTTCATTCAGGCGCATTCCGGCAAACGCGGCGCAATCTCCGTTTACGGACAGGAGGCAAACGCCGACACCTGGAAAATGGCAAAGATGAATATGGCCATTC
>CAVGEP010000315.1:0-2182 GCA_963628105.1 Alistipes communis | reverse complement strand
TTCCGACGACGAGCTTGACAGCGTAGCCGGCGGCAGAAAATGCGGAACGATCTACTATGAAGGCTACCCGGTTGTTTCAAATTTCAATAGCTGCGAATACTATAAAGAGAATGCATGGGATGGAAGCGGATACTGCATGGACTGCACCTACCAAGGAATCGGGGCGGACGGATGGCTGCCGATTTGCACCTGCCGGGAAAGACGCAACAACTGATTCGGACAGGCTGAACGATATAAGATTTATTTTAGATGTAAGGAGAATTTATCATGGAAAATAAAATCACCCGGGAGCTGCTTGAAAAAGCAAAACAGGCGAAAACCCCGGAAGAACTTGCAACACTCGCAAAAGAAAACGGCATAGAGCTGACCCCGGAAAGCGCAAAGGCTTACTTTGATCAGCTTAACCAAACCGGCGAGCTTGGCGATGACGAGCTTGACAGTGTAGCCGGCGGCAGAAAATGCGGCACAATCTACAAAGAGGGAAGACCAGTGATACTGAGTCTGAATAGCTGCGAACACTATAAATATAACAAAGAGAAATCGAAAAAAGATGACGGATACTGTCAATCCTGCACTTACAATACTCCATCCGGAATGTTGATGGTTTGCGACTGCCCTCAGAGGTACAATAATTAGTAACGGGATCAGATAACGGGCAATTTTTAAAAAAGGTTTATATGGAGGAAGAAATAGTGAGATTAGAAGAACTGTACACAAAAACAATGGCGGATGAAACTCTGAAAAAAGCCTATGTGGATGCGGCGATTGAGAATAAATTAGCAGAATTTCTGAAAACAAACGGCTGCGAGGCGACGGTGGAGGAACTCAAGGCATTCATGGATTCCAAGATGAATAAGAAAGGCGAGCTTTCCGACGACGAGCTTGACAGCGTAGCCGGCGGAAGAAAATGCGGAACGACCTACAAGGATCATCGCCCGGTTATTACCGTAGGAAATACCTGCGATCTCTGGCGTTGCGAAAAATGCCACACCCGTAAAAGAGATATGGGCTCATCAATGACCGTTGATGAGTGTATTACATGCCGTGCTTGGGGTGTCTGCTCAAACTGTGAATATTCCCGCTCCGAAAGCGGGCTGCTTCTGTGCTATCATCCGGAAAGGTATGACAACTAATTCGGACAGGCTGACCGATTTAAGATTTATTTTGATTTTAGAAGTAGGGAGAATTTATTATGGAAAACAAAGTCAACCAGGAACTGCTTGAAAAGGCAAGACAAGCAAAAACTTCGGAAGAACTTGCCGCCACCGCAAAAGAAAACGGCATCGAGATGACCCCGGAAGAAGCAAATACATATTTTGCGCAGCTCAATCCCAAGACCGGCGAGCTTGCCGACGACGAGCTGGACAGCGTAGCCGGCGGCGGCTGCGACGGCGATGAAGGGGAGGAGCATGATATGTGGCATTGCTGCGAGCATTTCGTTTGCGTGGAATGCGGCAATAATGACCCGAACTGTGACCTCATCAAAGCCTGTTTCGACTGCAAATATGCTTCTTCGCGTAACGAAAGAAACCCGCGATGCACGTGGAAAGGATAAAATAATTTTGCGGTTCAGTACTTTTGAAAGCGAAGGTTCTCTCTCAAAAGTATGTTATCACACAACACCCGATTCTATTAAATGAGGAGTATTTACAATGGAAAATAAACTTACACCCGAACTGCTTGAAAAAGCAAAGCTTGCAAAATCAGCAGAAGAGCTGATTGCTCTCGCAAAGGAAAACGGCGCACAGCTTTCCACAGAAGAAGCAAATACATATTTTACCAAACTCAATTCCAAAACAGGCGAGCTGCCCGACGACGAGCTTGACAGCGTAGCCGGCGGCGGTTGCACAGATTCTGGCGAAGTGGAGGTTGATTCATGGAGTCGCTGCAGTTATTTCGTCTGCGCGATATGCAACGATGAAGACCCGAACTGTCAATTTGTCAAACGTTGTCGCAACTGCAAATATGCTCGGAATTATTCCAACAAAACCGTATGCAGGAGGAATGTATCCGATGGCATTTACATCCCTCTTATAGTGTAAACGCCCCTGTAAAGTGACGTCAGGTTATCATACAAAAATAATTTTATTAAAATAAGGAGTATTTACAATGGCAAGCAAACTTACACCCGAACTTATTGAAAAAGCAAAACTTGCAAAATCCGCAGAGGAGATTTTTTCCC
>CAVGEP010000314.1:0-2187 GCA_963628105.1 Alistipes communis | reverse complement strand
GTATAAAAAGCAGTTTCGCCACTTGAATGTCTGCATCGCTATTTGTGGAAAGATCCGACGGAATTTCAAAGCTCCCATCGCCGTATGCCCATACATAGTGGCTTGTAATCCTGTAATTTTGAACGTTTTGCGGGATTACTTTATTTTCTCTTGCTACGGAGTCCGTAACCTCGCTACAAATCTCAAAATTTTTGTCGGAAAGGGAAGCCCTGTTGTTTATATAATAGCTGATGTTGATTTCGCGCGGATAGGCTTCCTCTATCAAATCCGCCGTCCCGAAATACAGGCTCGTTGTGGAAGAAAGCATCACAAGCACCATGGTGGCAAGGATGCAGATGGAAGCAAGCCCAGCGCCGTTTCGCTTCATTCTGTATGCCATGTTTGAAGTCGAGATGAAGTGACTGGCCTTGTAATAGTATTTTTTGTTGCTTTGCAAAAGTTTGCAAAGCATTACCGACCCTGCCACGAAAATCATATAGGTCGCGATGATGACCATGATCACCGCCGCGAAAAACCAAACCATCGCCGAAAGCGGGTCGCTTACGGAAACCGCAATGTAATACGCTACCGCAAGGAGCGCAAATCCGCCGATGCCCAGAACCCAGTTCGCTTTTGGAGGTCTTTCCCCGTAATTTTCTGACTGCATAAGCGCAACGGCCGTGCTGAAGCGCACTTGGCGCATGGAGTTAAGCAATAGAAGCAGGAAAACCCCCGCAAATGCCGCAGTCGTGAGAAGTAGCGCCCTTGGACTGACAAAAGAGCCGTAGGAAATCCCCATATTAAGAACTTTCAGCAGCACAAGCTCCGCGAGCTTTGAAAAGGCGATTCCCAAGGCAAGTCCCGCGGTAACCGAAATGGCAAAGGTAAGGAAGACCTCCCATGCCAGTATGCGGCAGATATTTTCCTTGCTCATCCCCAGCATATTGTAAAGCCCAAATTCTCTCCTGCGCCGCCGCATCAAAAACGAGTTGGTGTAAAACAGGAAAATCACCGAAAATACGGTTATTACAATAGCGCCAAGCCCCATGGTAAGGTTGGTAGTTCTGATTCCGCTTGCAAGGCTGTTTGCCGCCTCGGAATTTTGCAAATAAAGCACGATATATAGCATCATCACCATGCCGATGCATGTCAAAATATACGGAATATACATCTTTCGATTCTTTTTCATTCCGTCCCGGGCAAGGCTATAATAAAATCCCCTTTTCATTATTGCTCACCGCCCGTTGCTAAAATGGTCAGGGTCTGTGAAATTTTCTGGTACAGCGCCTGTTTGCTGTCCTGGCCCCTGTAAATCTGGTGGAAAACCTCGCCGTCCTTGATGAACAAAACCCTCGAAGCAAAGCTCGCCGCCTTTACCGAGTGGGTTACCATAAGGAGCGTCTGCCCGCCCCGGTTGATTTCCTCGAAGAGTTCCAAAAGCTCGTCCGAAGACTTTGAATCAAGGGCTCCGGTAGGTTCGTCCGCCAAGATGATTTTCGGGTCTGTGATAAGAGCCCTTGCCACAGCCGCCCGCTGCTTTTGGCCTCCCGATACCTCGTAAGGATATTTCCTGAGCAGTTCTTTCAGCCCCAATCTCTTTGCAATTGGCGCAAGTTTATCCCGCATTTCCTCGTAGCGCTTCCCCTGAAGCACCAGTGGCAGATAAATATTGTCCTCTATCGAAAAGGTGTCCAAAAGATTAAAATCCTGGAATACGAAGCCCAGATTGTCCCGGCGAAATTCCGCAACCTGGGATTCCCCAATCGTCGAGATATCCTTCCCCTCTAAAATCACCCGTCCGCCGGTAGCTTTATCAAGCGCCGCCAGAATATTAAGCAAAGTCGTTTTCCCGGAACCGGATTCCCCCATGATCGCTACAAACTCGCCTTTTTCAACGGTGAAGTTCACATTTCTAAGCGCCTCCACCTTGTTTCCCCCAAAGCGTGTCTGATAGATTTTTTTCAGTCCGCAGACTTCAAGCATATTCATTGTCATTCCCCCTTATATCTCTTTTGCATCTTCACAGCCCAGCTTTTTTTATAAAAAACTTGCATTCTTTTTAAAACTGTGCTAACATAAAGTCAAGAGGTAAGGTCTTGCGGCTTTACCAATAGTCGCTTTGGCTAATTCTTAGCCTTGCCGCTCTTGGTTCTAGCAGGAGCGGCTTTTTTTATGCTCGAAATCGTGATTCGCAAATACCTTAGTGTA
>CAVGEP010000313.1:0-2189 GCA_963628105.1 Alistipes communis | reverse complement strand
CCATCCTCACCTATGGCAGAAAACATGGACGAATGGGTTTCCCAGGACAGAACCAATATCTTTGGTGAAAAAGTAAAAATCGTAGAAATGCAGTCCGAAGCAGGTGCTGCAGGTGCGGTTCACGGCGCAATCGCAGCCGGTGCTCTCACCTCCACATTCACGGCTTCTCAGGGCTTGCTCCTTATGATTCCAAATATGTATAAATTAGCCGGCGAGCAGACTCCGACGGTATTCCACGTTGCGGCTCGCTGCGTTGCGACACACGCTCTGAATATCTTCGGCGACCACTCCGACGTTATGGGCTGCCGCCAAACCGGTTTTGCGATGCTTGCATCAAACTCCGTACAGCAGGCCATGGACCTTGCCGCAGTTGCCCATCTTTCGGCAATCGGCGGACATCTTCCGATGCTCCACTTCTTCGACGGTTTCAGAACTTCTCACGAACAGCAGAAGATCGAAACCTGGGACTACGAAGATTTGAAGGAAATGGTTGACTGGGACGCGCTCAAGGCATTCAAGGACAACGCTCTTCATCCAAATCACCCGCACACCATGGGTTCCGCAGAGCAGCCGGAAACCTTCTTCCAGCACAGAGAGGCCTGCAATGTTGTCTACAACGAAACTCCTGACCTCGTAAATGCTTACATGGAAAAGGTTAATGCAAAAATCGGCACAGACTACAAGCCTTTTAACTACTATGGCGCTCCTGACGCAACGGAAATCATCGTTGCCATGGGTTCCGTTTGCGAATGCGCGGAAGAAGTCATCGACTACCTCAACGCAAAGGGCAAGAAGGTCGGCATCATCGAAGTTCACCTATACAGACCTTGGTCCAACAAATACCTCTTCAAGGTTATGCCAAAGACCGTTAAGAAGATCGCGGTTCTGGACAGAACAAAAGAGCCGGGCGGACTGGGCGAGCCTCTGTTCCTGGATATGGTTGCTGCTGTCAGAGGCACGGAATTTGAAGATTGCCTGATCTGCGGCGGCAGATACGGCCTCGGCTCCAAGGACGTACAGCCGGGAGATGTTCTTGCTGCATACGAAAACCTTTGGTCAGACCAGCCTAAGAAAGAATTTACACTTTCCATCTTCGACGACGTTACAAACCTTTCCATTCAGGGATCCGAAAATCCGGACGTTGCTCCTAAGGGCACAAAGGCTTGTAAATTCTGGGGTCTTGGTGCTGACGGTACCGTTGGCGCAAACAAGAACTCCGTTAAGATCATCGGCGACCACACTGACAAGAAAGCTCAGGCTTACTTCCAGTATGACTCCAAAAAATCCGGCGGCGTAACGATTTCTCACCTGAGATTCGGCGACGAGCCAATCAAGTCCACCTACTACGTAAAGCAGGCTGACTTCGTTGCTTGCCACAACTCTGCTTACCTTTATAAATATGAGATGGTTCAGGACGTTAAACCGGGCGGATTCTTCCTGCTCAACTGCGTATGGAACGACGAAGAACTGGAAGAACATCTTCCGGGACAGGTTAAGAGATACATCGCAAATAACAACGTCCAGTTCTACACCTGCGATGCCGTTTCCCTCGCAAAGGAAATCGGTCTTGGCGCAAGAAGAACCAACTCCATCCTTCAGGCTGCATTCTTCAAGCTGGCAAACATCATTCCGATCGACGAAGCGGTTGGTTACATGAAGGACGCCATCAAGAAGACATACGGCAGAAAAGGCCAGAACATCGTAGACATGAACTGCGCCGCAGTAGACGCAGGTATCGCTCATGTTCACAAGGTTGAAGTTCCGGAAAGCTGGAAGACCGTAGCGGATGATGCTCCTGCTCCTGCACTGGTAGGTCGCGACAAGCTCCATACCGAGTTCCTCAACGACATTCTGGTTCCTACCGGAAACCTTACGGCAGACAACGTTCCTGTATCCAAGTTCCTCTCCACGGCAAACGGCATGATGCCTGCTGGTACCGCAGCATTCGAAAAGCGTGGTATCGCGGCAGATCTTCCGCACTGGAACATGAAGAACTGTATGCAATGTAACTGGTGTTCCTACGTTTGTCCTCACGGCGTTGTAAGACCGTTCGTGCTTACCGATGCTGAGGCAGAGGGCGTAGCCGACACCGCTGCAATGAAGGGCGCAAAGGAATACAAGTTCACCCTTGGATTCTCCCTCATGGACTGCACGGGCTGCGGCTCCTGCGCAGAGGTTTGCCCTGCAAG
>CAVGEP010000312.1:417-2217 GCA_963628105.1 Alistipes communis | reverse complement strand
CTGAAAGGGGTTCTATTTTCCCGCAAGATGATTTTCTTTATGAAGGAGGGAGCGTAAATTGACAATGTAATTTCCGTTTATCACGGCCGAACCAGTTTTTGTCAATGCTATTTCCGTTTTCGTGCCTCTGAGACAGCGAGGTAAATTCCCTTTTGGCGCAAAAAAGCCGTCAGGCGCGCCTTCCTCGGCATTGCTAAAAACAACGGGGTAATTTCCGTTTGCCGAATTAGATTCCGCTTCCAGCCCTCAAGGCCGCGTCCCGCCGAGACGGCCAGGGATGGCTGCCGTCATTCGCCTTTGAGAAGCAATGGCGTAAGGTTGACTTCCGACGGCTCCACGAACGATACGCCCAAAGCATCGAGGAACGCCTTGCCGAATATCGCCTCCGCGAGCTTGTACGGCGTGGTCCCGATGGACTTCCTCTCGTAGGAGTTGACGTGGGACATGATGAGGTTGGCGTCCTTCTGGGCGATGTCGCGGAGATCCGTCCCTTTCGGCAGCACGTACCTGTATATGGTGTGGTTCTCCTCGGCCGCGCCCTTCTGATAGGAGGAATAGGAATCGCAGTAGTAGAGGGAGCAGCGCTTCGTCCCGCCCACGGTCTCGATGGCCGAGTGGTCGATGAACTCGCACCCGCGGTCGGTGAGGGTCATGGCGAAGAACTTCGCGAAGGCCTCGTCGCCGATGTCGGACTTTATCCCCTCAATCGCCTTGTTTACCTCTTCCTTGCTCTTTGAGCCGAGGACCTTGATTATCATCAAATGGGTAATGGTCGAATGTATGGTGAGGAGGCATTTCCCGGAGCCGCCCACCGGCCCCTCCACGGTGTCGAGCTCGGCGATGCCCATCGCCCCTTTCGATGTGAAATCCGCGACGAAATCAGAGTATTCCCGGCCTTTTCTGACCTCGAGGGAATCCTTGTTCTTCCGCTTGTAGGTCCTTCTGGGCTTGAGCTTCACCTTGCGGCGGAGATCGACGTTCTTCACGGCGGTGTCGCCGTTGTCGATTATCCTGTAAGCCGTGCGGAGCGAGCATTTGATGGCCTCCGGGTTCGCCTTGACGATGTGATAGGGGGATTGGCCTTTGTCGACGCCGCTCTTCATGACGGCGTCAAAAGATGCCTTCTCCCCCTCGGTCATCGCGTATCCCTCGCGGGACGAGGAAAGCAGCGACCTGTAGGCGTCGTGGGCTGCGTCCGGGTCATAGAAGAACTGCTTGGCGAAATGGCAATGCCTGCGTTTCTCGCATCCGTCGCAGACCCATGGGAACCTTTTGAGCCTTGGGCACTCCGCCGATTTGTCGTAGGCGAAAGCGGCGCGGCCGTTGGATTTGGGGAGGCGATGCTTCATAATCTCCTTGGAGACCGTCCTCTCATCTTTGCCGACGATCGCGGCGATCTCCCTGAGAAACAAGCCTCTGCCAAGGGAATCGCGGATGTCCCTCCGGTTTCCCCTGGTGAGGTGAGTTGAGCCTTTCTTGTTCATTTACGTAACTCCTTTCTTAAGGTTGCGCTTGAAAGGCGGGACACCGCAATTTTAAGGTATCGCCAAATAAAAATGCAGTTCGGCCGTGATAAACGGAAATTACATTGTCAATTTACGCATATATAAAACGATAAAAATCGCGCTTTTACTTACAGTAAAGGGGTGATATACTCTCCATCGGCCCTTTTTAGGGCTAATGCACACCTCGCGGATTCAGCGCCGTGTTCCTTGCCGGGCGAAACAGCTTAAAAAGCGGCAGGGTGGTCAGCTGCTCGAAACGGGGGAGGTAAAAACAAATGGAGGTCACCAGAATGAG
>CAVGEP010000312.1:0-407 GCA_963628105.1 Alistipes communis | reverse complement strand
CTATAATAGTGGTTTAAAAGTTGTTTCTATTGATATGATGAGAGAAAAAGCCATCACTAAGCCTCTTCAAGAAATGGAACTTTTCGAACTCGATTTAGCGATAGAACTGATTTTAAGAAACCCGTTTTTCGAGAAGAAAGACAAAAAAGGCAAGAGGATGTATAGAAATGCCCTGAAATACTACAGGCTGTTTGTTGCTAATGTTGTCGATGCTCATTATGCAGAGGATGACGAAGTTCTTAAAATCAGTAACGACAAATCACTAAACGCAACCGAAAGAGAGGCCATCGTGAAAGCGAGGGTTGGTCAAGGAATTTATAGAAGCAAGCTTTTACAAAAATACAGTGATGGATGCATTATAACGCACCTAAATGTTCCCGATGTTCTTGTTGCAAGCCACATAAAGC
>CAVGEP010000311.1:0-2220 GCA_963628105.1 Alistipes communis | reverse complement strand
CTGCTGCATCAAAGGTTCTCACTTCCTTCGGGGTGCTTTTTGTCACCTCCGGCATTTCCGCTGTTGACGCCGTTGACGCCGTTTGAACCGCTATCGGCTCGTCCTCTTTGCCCCTTATCGGTTCCTCACTTCTGATTGTTGCTAGTAAACTTTTTATGTCAATTTGTTCCCGAACTTCGCTTTTGCCGGAATCTCCCTGAAAAAGCTCCGAGGAAAAAATATCTCTGCGGTTCTCTTTGAGGCTTGCTTGAGCGCTTTCTCCGTAAGCTTCGCCTTTTTGCCCATTGAAAAGATTTCCCGCATCTACAACGGCTTCCTTTGTGGCAAGTGCCTGCCGGATTCCCCGGGAAATAAAATCCGAAATAAGGGCTTCGTCATCAAAGCGCACTTCCCTTTTGTTGGGGTGAATGTTCACATCAAGGGTACCCGGATCCACTTGAAGAAAAAGATATGCCACAGGATATCTTCCCTCAAAGAGCCGCTCTTTATAACCCATGACAACGCCCTTTTCCATGACCTTGCTGCTGACAACTCTGCCGTTTACGAAGAAAATCTGACTGCCTCGGGTGGTTCTGCTCATGGCAGGTGTGGAAATATATCCCTCAAGAGCAAGTCCGTTTTCCGAATAGGATACCGGCACCATGTTTTTCGCGTCCACATCGTGATAAATTCTGATGATCGTATTGAGGCGGTTTCCATCGCCCTGCGTGGTGAACAAAACCTTGCCGTTGTTGATAAGACAGAACCGGATATCCTTGTAAGCCAGCGCTACCTGGGAAACAAAATCGATAATCAGCCCGCTTTCGGCACCGTCACTCTTCATAAACTTCAGCCTTGCCGGGGTGTTGTAAAATAAATCCGTAATGAGAATGGTTGTTCCGCTTGGGCAGCCCGTCTGTTCGGTTCTTACCGGCACGCCGCCCCGTATCGTAAACCGGGTTCCTGTCTTTGCCTCCGCCGTTTTGGTGATAAGCTCGCACATGGTTACGGCGGCGATGGAAGCAAGGGCTTCCCCCCGGAATCCGAGGGTTTCGATAGCGTCCAAGTCCCTTACGGAAGAAATCTTGCTTGTGGCATGACGCAAAAAAGCCGTAACGGCTTCTTCACGGGGGATCCCGCATCCATTGTCGGTAACCCTTATATAGGACTTCCCACCCTTTTTAATCTCGACTGTCACCGAGGTGGCTCCCGCGTCGATGGAATTTTCCACAAGCTCTTTTACGATGGATACGGGTCTTTCAATGACCTCTCCTGCGGCAATCTTGTCGGCAATCGCCTTGTCCAAAACTCTTATCATTTCGTTACCTCTTGCATAATCTCACGGGCAAGATTCGGATAATCGGTCATAATACAGTCCGCACCGATGGAAATGAGATATTCCATGTCCTTTTCCTCGTCGATGGTCCAGTATTGCACCGCAATATTATTCTTATGAGCGTAGTTAATCACGGTGGTCGTACCTAAATTAACATATTTGGATTCTTTTGCGTTGGCAAAAGGAATCTGCAAAACTCCGAATTTTGCGGAATAGTCGTCCTTGTCCAGCATCGCCGATAGGTAAAAGTCCAGCACCTCCGAGGCGTGGGCGCCGCGAATCAAATCCGGATACGCCTCGTCTTTGTAGTCCGAAACCTCTCCGTTGAAAGAGCCAAAAGCCACCTTGTCGACGATATCATATTTCACCAAAGTTTCATAAAGAATGTCCACGCATTTCATTCCCACCTCACCGGGATCCTTCACTTCGATTATGTAGCGGTAATCTCCCGCCTCGGTAAGATACGCCAAGGCATCATCGAGGCTCAATATTTTAAGCTCCTCCGGCACATCTTCGCCGTGCAAATCCTTGTAGGGACTGCTGCCGTCATCGGCGGTAAATCCCGCCCCCATGTTGAGCTGCCTGAGCTCCTCGTAGGTTTTGTCACCGGGCGTGACATCTTCCTTGCCGAAAACATACAGGCTGTCGGTGACCCTGTCGAGATTTTCATCGTGGAAAAGTACCGGAACGCCGTCTGATGTCATATGAAGGTCAAATTCAAAAACGTCCGGATTGTATTCCTCATTTTCAACGCACCCCCGAAAAGCCATCAGAGTGTTTTCCGGCAAAACCCCCGCGCCGCTTCTGTGGGCGGCAATCTGGGTGGTTTCGCTGATGAAAGGGTTCGCTGTGCTGTATTTTTCAACATTTTCCGGAGATGACCGGTGAAAATACATTCCGGCGAC
>CAVGEP010000310.1:0-2223 GCA_963628105.1 Alistipes communis | reverse complement strand
GCGTGGGCAGAGGACCATTTTCGCTCCATAAATGGGCAAATCGTGTATCTTCTCACGGAATGCGTCAGACAGCGAAAGAAAAACGGAACATATGTGGGGGAAGAAATAGACAAACCTTTGGATATAGACATTTAGGCTTGACAAAGGACGAAAGGAAGGAAAAACATGAGCGATTTTAATGGTTACAGACTGGAATATGAGAGCAAAAAGGTGTCGGCGGAAACGGCAGCGCAGGTTGTGAGAAACGGCTATCGCGTGCATTTCGGAACCGGTGCAGGAGTTGTGGACACCATGGACAAAGCCCTTGCCATGCGGGTTTCGGAGCTGAAAGGAATTACGATTCTTTCCACCGTGGGAATCAGGCACGATGCCCTGGCGACCTATCGGGCGGCGGCTTCCCTGGGAGAAGAGGGCCCGCAGCACGTGCGCTTTACTTCGGCGCACTTCAATGCCTTTGACCGGAAGATGGCAGACGAGGGCAACTGCTGGTATATGCCTATGATGTTCTGCGAACTGCCGGAGCTTTGGAACGACAACGGCAACCACATCGACGTGGCGATGTTCCAGGTAGGCCCCATGGATTCAAACGGAGACTTTAACCTGGGGCCGCAAGTTGCGGATATGAAGGGCGTTATCCGGGGCGCGCGAAAAATCGTGGTGGAAGTGAACGAAAATATGCCTTTCGCCTACGGCTACAACAATGAGATTAACATCAAGGATGTTGACTACATCGTAGAGGGGGAAAATCTGCCCCTTGCGGAACTGAAAATGAAGGAGCCTTCGGAGGAAGACAAGGAAATCGCAAATCATGTGGTGAGCAATTTGGAAAGCGGCTCTACCATACAGATCGGTATCGGCGGCCTTCCCTCCTCGGTAGGCTCGCTGCTGGCGGATTCCGACCTTTCGGAGATGAATATCCATACGGAAATGTTCGTGGACGCTTATCTTGACTTGTACGAGGCGGGAAAAATCGTCAACAAAATCAATCTCCCCATGAACCACGGCAGGGCGGTGTATTCTTTTGCGGCGGGAACCAAGAAACTCTATGATTTTATCAATAACAATCCCACCTGCTGCTGCGCCCCGGTCGAATGGGTCAACAACTGCACAAATATAGCCGAAATCAACAAATTCGTTTCCATCAACAGCTGCATCGCGGTGGATATTTATGGACAGGTCTGCGCGGAAACCGCAGGATACAAGCAAATCAGCGGCACGGGAGGGCAGCTGGACTTCGTAATCGGAGCCTATCGCTCGAATGGCGGAAAGAGTTTCCTGTGTCTTCCTTCGACCAGAACCCTCAAGGACGGCAGCCGGGTTTCCCTCATCAGCCCGATCCTGCCGCCGGGGTCGGTGGTTACCACCCCGCGCTCCTGCACGGGCTTTATCGTAACGGAGTACGGCGCCGCCAATCTCAAAGGTAAATCCACCTGGGAAAGGGCAGAGATGCTGATCAATATCGCACATCCGGACTTCCGGGACGACATGATTCGCCAGGCCGAAAAGATGGGAATCTGGAAGCGCAGCAGCAAGCGTGAGATATAGCGCGCAAGCGCTCTTAAAAAGCCGTAGTGGAAAACTGAAAAAAATTCTCAAGATATGTAAAAAAACTCTTGAAAACAATCAAAAAATGTGCTATTCTATCAGAGGTGCGTGGCTCTATGGTCAAGCGGTTAAGACTCCGCCCTCTCACGGCGGCTACCCGGGTTCGAATCCCGGTAGAGTCACCAAAATAGCAATACCCCTTTTGCAGGAATACTGCGAAGGGGTATTTTCTTGCGCTTGCGGGCGGCTTATGATATACTTTAGACTATGCTTAGATTTAACGAAAACAACGAAGTGATAAGAGAAGATGAATACAGGGCCATTTTGGTGGGACTTCAGAGAAACGAAGACATTTCCTATTCCATGGAGGAATTGAAAGGACTCGCCGAGGCTGCGAATGTGGAGGTTCTGGGGCAAATGATTCAGAACCTGGAACGACCGAACACCGCAACCTTAATCGGAAAGGGAAAAGTCGAAGAACTGGCAGAAATGGTAAAGAATATGGAAGCTGATACCGTCATTTTTAATGATGAACTGACGGGGATGCAGCTTCGAAATCTTGAAGATGCGGTAGGCGTGCGGGTGATCGACAGGACGATATTGATCCTCGACATTTTCGCAGATAGAGCCACGTCGAAAGAGGGGAAATTGCAGGTAGAACTGGCGCAGCTCAAATAT
>CAVGEP010000309.1:0-2258 GCA_963628105.1 Alistipes communis | reverse complement strand
TGAAGCTGCTGATCGAGCAGAACGAGGACGGCGGCAAGCGCAGGAACGCCGCAAGGAAAAAGGAGCTGGAAGCCGCCGAGAAGCGTATCAGCGAGTTATCCGCTATCTTCAAGCGGCTGTATGAGGACAGCGTGACCGGGCGCATTTCAGACGAGCGTTTCACGGAGCTGTCGGCAGACTATGAAGCCGAGCAGAAAGAACTGAAAGAGAGAGCCGCCGCTATCCGGGCAGAGCTTTCCAAAGCGCAGGAAGCCACGGTAAACGCAGAAAAGTTTATGAATGTTGTCCGGCGGCATACCAGCTTTGAAGAACTTACCCCTACTCTGCTGCGGGAGTTTGTAGAGAAAATCGTTGTGCATGAGTGCAGCTATGACGAGAACAAGACCCGCAGACAGGACATTGAGATTTATTATTCTTTTGTTGGCAAGGTGGACTTGCCCGAATAACCGCCCGACCTATCCGACACAAGAGCTAAGTGCCGGATAGGAACGGCAAAATTTTTTACACTTCTATTGCTTCTTTATCACACATCAGTAAAAGAACAGCAGATGTCTACTGCTCACCGGACCGAGACAGGTCGGAAAATCCACTTTGCTGAAGCACAATTATCCCGGCGTAAAGTATTATACTTTCGACGATCAGGTTTTGTTGGCATCCGCAACAGAAGATCCGAAGCTCTTTTTGAAAAATATACCCAAGCCCTCGATCCTCGATGAGGTGCAATATGCGAAAGACCTTTTCCCGTATATCAAAATCGAATGTGACAAAGAAGAAAGATACGAAAACTATTACCTGACCGGCTCGCAGCAGATGAAGCTGATGGCGAAAGCCAAGGAATCGCTTGCCGGCAGAGTCAGCATTCTTGAGCTTCAGGGTTTGTCCATGCGGGAGATCACGGGCATCGGCTTCAACCGTCACTTCGTTCCGACCGATGAATATATCACCGCGCGCGAACAGGAACTCAAGCCTTACGAAAACATTTGGCAGATCATCCACCGCGGCTCATATCCCGAGCTGTATGTCACCGCAAGAGAGTGGGTGGACTTCTATTCTTCCTATGTGCGCACCTATCTTGAAAGAGATATTAGGGATGAGATCGAGATCCGGGATGAGATCACCTTTACAAGATTCCTGACCGCCGTCGCCGCAAGAACCGGACAACTCTTGAATTACGCAAATATTTCGGAGGAAGTCGGTGTCACACAGGCGACGATCAAGAGCTGGGTTTCTGTTCTTGAAAGAACGGGAATCGTATATATCCTTGAACCGTACTATTCGAGTCACCTGACCAGAGCCATCAAAACACCGAAAATCTATTTCCGCGACACGGGACTTGCCTGCTACCTGTCCCGCTGGAACAATTACGAGGCACTGGAAAGCAGCGCAGTAGCAGGAAATATGTTTGAGACTTTTGTGGTCAACGAAATCATCAAGTCATTTATCAATGAAGGGCTGGAATATAAATTCAGTGTTTTCTATTATCGCGGAAAGGACAAAAAGAAAACCCGGCAGAATGGCGAGACAATTGAAACGGAGAACGAGATCGACTTCATCATTGAAGAGAACGGAGTTCTTTATCCGATTGAGATCAAAAAAAGCGCCAAACCTACAAAAAGCATGGCGGATGCCTTCGATGTGTTGGACAAGGATGTCGACAAGCAACGCGGGCTTGGCGTTATTCTGTGCCTGTATGATGAAAAGCTGTATCTGAAGGATGATCTTGTTGTCCTGCCGATAGAGTACCTGTAACTGAATATTACTGCATAGACATCTCCGCATTCCTCTTTTCTTCAATCTCCCGGCGTTGGCGTTTGTCAATGGTCGGGAGTTTTTTCGCATCGTCCCCGAGGATTTTGTCCCGAAAGGTATTCGCAAGGCTTTTGAGAAGCCCTGTGACTGTTGTCGCGCGGACGGAGTTTGTCTGATGATGCGGTGCAGTTTTTTTCTCTGAACCATGATGCGAGGTCGTGTTGCTGTCCGTCCGTGACTCCTGCTTTTGTTCTCCCGACTGACTCATTCGCATCGCTTCCCGTATGATATCGTTCTTTATCGATTTGAATTCTTTGTTCTGCGACAGCGGAATTTTCGGCGGCAGTTCGGAGGTATAGGTGCGCAGGGCTTCATACTTTTTCTCATACCAGAGGTCATAGAGCTTTGCTATATTCTCATCTTCGGCGAGCAAATCGACGATTTTGTCAATCAGATCCTTTATATCCCGTTTAAGATATCCGTACACCTTCTTGCCTTTTGTGCGTGAG
>CAVGEP010000308.1:0-2260 GCA_963628105.1 Alistipes communis | reverse complement strand
GGCGGACGATGCGTCCATCTATGTGTTCCACGCCGATACCGAGGGGCTGAATTTCAGAAAGGCGTTCTCTGACGCGGGATTCTATCTTTCCGGCTGCTGCATCTGGAAGAAGCCGAGCCTGGTGCTTGGGAGAAGCCCGTACCAATGGCAGCACGAACCTTGTCTGTACGGATGGAAGAAAAGCGGCAAGCACCAATGGTACGCCGACCGCAAGCAGACCACAATATGGGAGTTCGAGAAAACTAAGAAGAACACGGATCATCCGACCATGAAGCCCATACCGCTTTTGGCGTATCCGATACAGAATTCTTCCATGAGCAACACGCTCGTCCTCGATCCGTTTGGCGGCAGCGGCTCCACATTGATTGCCTGTGAGCAGACCGACAGGGACTGCTGCACCATCGAACTGGACGAGAAATACTGCGATGTCATCGTGAAGCGGTACATCGAGCAGGTCGGCTCTGCGGACGGCGTTTCCGTGGAGAGGGATGGCAAGACCTACGCCTTCTCAGAACTGGAGGTGTCCGATGGATAAATTGACGCTCGGCAGCCTGTTTGACGGTTCCGGCGGTTTTCCTTTGGGCGGCTTGATTTCCGGCATTGCTCCCGTGTGGGCATCGGAGATCGAGCCGTTTCCTATTCGGGTGACCACCAAACGGCTGCCTTTTATGAAACACTACGGCGATGTTTCCAGGATGGACGGCGGGAGCATAGAGCCTGTGGATATCATCTCTTTCGGTTCGCCGTGCCAGGACATGAGCATAGCGGGCAAACGTGAAGGACTGGACGGCAACCGCTCCGGCCTTTTCTATGAAGCCGTCCGAATCATCAAGGAAATGAGGTGTGCCACCAATGGCAAATATCCAAGATACATCGTGTGGGAGAACGTCCCGGGCGCATTCTCTTCAAACAAGGGAGAGGACTTCCGATGCGTCCTCGAAAGCATCTGCCGCATCGCAGACGAAACCGTATCTGTCCCTTCGCCTAAGAAGTGGCAGAGCGCGGGAAGCATCGTGGGAGACGGTTACTCCGTTGCCTGGAGAGTGCTTGACGCTCAGTATTGGGGAGTTCCCCAGAGAAGAAAACGCATCTACCTTGTCGCAGATTTTGCAGGCGGGAGTGCCGGAAAAATACTATTTGAGTCAGAAGGCGTGTCTGGGTATTCTGCGGAGGGCTTCCGAACGTGGCAAGGAGCTGCCGCTGATGCTGACGAGGGCTTTGGAGAGACAGGCACTTTTTGCCTAAACGACCAGGGCGGGCAGCGGATGGACTTGACCGAGGATGTGACGAACACGCTCCGTGCGGAAAGCCATCATCCTCCGCTGGTGTTTGAGAACCACTCGCAGGATTCCAGGTACACGGGACCGCTCGATGTGGCGCAGACCGTCCTTTCCACATTTGGCACGGGCGGCAATAACCAGCCATTCGTGATGGAGACGCCGAAGACGCTGAAGGTTCGCTCCGGCTGCGAGGGCGGCGGCAAGGGACCGCTCATCCAGGATGACAAGTCCGCAACGCTCGGATGCAACAACGACCAGACGCTTTTCGTGCCGACCGTGTTCGGCATCTGCTCCAAGGACTCCAACGCCATGAAGTCCTCCAATCCCCACAGCGGGATTTACGAGGCGGATACCTCGCGGACGCTTGACGGCAACGGCGGTAATCCCACCTGCAACCAGGGCGGCATGGCTGTCGTGGCTTTGGAGGGCAACGGCGCAAGACCGTCCCACAAAGGCAGCGGCTACTCGGAGGATGGCGTCGGCTTTACGCTGAACGCCACGGAACAGCACGGAGTCGCCTACGGCATTGATCGCGCTACTTATAACATGGGGCAGAACGCACAGTTCGGTATTGCGGTCGAGGAGGAAGTCGAGCCTACGATGGTGGCGAAGGGACCGGGTGCGGTCGCTCATCCCGTATATACCACGAGCAAAAACTCCTACCACACCGAGGCGGAGGAAGATGTGGCGAACACGCTGGTCGCTACGGATTACAAGGACCCACCGACCGTATCGGAGGAGCCCTACTATATTGTACGCAGGCTCACGCCCACGGAATGCGCGAGGCTCCAGGGCTTCCCCGACTGGTGGTGCGATGACCTCGGAACATATGAGCCGACCGATGAGGATGTGGTGTTCTGGCGAGAGGTGTTTGAAACGCACCGCAAGGTCATAGGGACTTCCTCGAAGCCGAAAACGGATGCGCAGATCATCAAGTGGCTCAAGCAGCCGCACACCGACTCTGCCGAGTACAAGCTGTG
>CAVGEP010000307.1:0-2286 GCA_963628105.1 Alistipes communis | reverse complement strand
GCCAAGCACTGGGCATTAATTTGCCAAGGTAATGAAAACGAGTTAGCCAAACATCACGGATTCGTATATCCGCTCCCTGACCGACAAGGCGATCACCTATGCGAAGGGCAAGGATTATTACGAAAAGAATTTTATCACCGCCCTGCGGGAAAGCCGGGATCGGCACACCTTTGACGCAGAGGTGGCAGGGACGGATTTTTATGCCGTACATCTGGAATTCCGGGGTAACAAGCTGGCGGTCTGCGACTGCGATTGCCCCGCATTCTCCAAGTATGACGGCGCGTGCAAGCACATTATTGCCACGCTTTTCAAGGTGCAGGAGCTGGCGCGGGCAGATGCAACGCAGCCGAAAAAAGAATCAAAGAAAGAACAACCCAAGAAAGAACCCCAAAATATAACAAACAAAACAACAAAGGACGGTAACAGAAAAATGAGCAGATACGATGGCGATAACATTGAAGAAGTAGCGGCAAGAACCATGGCACTCTTTTACCTGTTTGATCAATCGGGCAGTATGAGCGGTACGAAGATCGGGCAGGTCAACTATGCAATGAAGGACATCCCGAAGATCATCAAGGATGTGGCGGACGGCGCGCCGAACGCCAACATTGTGGTCGCGGCGGCATCCTTCTCGAACGATGTGAATTGGATCACTCCGCAGCCGGTGTCGCCGGACGAGTTCATGAACATCTGGCACGACATCAGCGCAGGCGGGCTGACCTCCCTCGGAGCGGCACTGCGTTCGCTCAATGAGAAAATGTCGAGAAAGGCATTTCTCGGCGACAACCCGATGGGCTACCTTGCCCCCGGTATCATCCTTCTGAGCGACGGTGAGCCGACCGACGATTGGGAAACGCCTCTGCGCGAGCTTCGCAAGAACAATTGGTTCAAGGCGGCGGTCAAGGTCGCTTTTGCTGTCGGTGAGGACGCCAACAAGGATATTCTCGGCGAGGTCTGCGGCTCCAAGGAAGCGGTGGTTTCGATTGATGATCCCGAAAAGATCCGGCAGTACATCAAATTCGTAACGGCAACCGTCTCCAAGACCGGAACCACCAGCTCTGCCGGAAAAGACCCGCAGACGGCGGTCAATGAAGCCCTCGCCAACATCGACGACAATCAGCCGATCGTTGTGGACATTCCGGACATTGACGACAGCCAGTGGTGACAAGATGGGACTATTTTGGCAACAGGAGGACGACGGGATGCAACGAAACAAAGCGGATTGTCTGTCCGTACAGGGCTTTTCGCATATCCGTGCCGGAAAGGAATGTCAGGATTCGTCCCTCTGCTGGCAGGAGAAGAAATACGACGGAATCATCATCAGTGACGGGCACGGCGGGGAGAAATATATCCGCAGTGCAACGGGTTCCCGATTTGCCTGCGAGGTCGGAAAAGAGGTTCTCTCCACCTTCATGACGACACTGGAGAACAATCGGGATTTTCGCCGGGAGTTCTACACGCAAAATGGGGAGCGGGAGAAAATGCTCTCGCAACTGGAGCGTTCCATCATTCAGCATTGGCATGAACGGGTAGCGGCAGACCTTGGCGACCATCCGTTGGAAACGGACGACCGCTATCAGGCTCTGGAGGACGGCGACCGCGCCGCATTGGTGAAATCCCCCGTCAAAGCTTACGGCGCGACCTTCATTGCGGCAGTGCTGACGGATTCCTGCTTCTTCGTTCTGAAGCTCGGCGACGGAAATGCCTGCCTTTTGACGCGGGATTTGCATGCGGAGTTGCTGAGTCATCTGTTCCCGCAACTGGAAGACGATGAATTACAATTCAATCTGACAACTTCTCTTTGCAATAGCGATGCAGATGTGGCATTCAAGCATTGTTTCTGCCGCCTGAAGGATCGGCGGGATGTGCAGGGACTGATCCTGACCACTGACGGAATTATCAATTCTTATCAGAGCGAACAGGCATACCTCGGCTTCATTGAAAACATCTTTGCGGGATATCGTGAGCAACAACGCAAGGATGCCCACGCCGAGCTTGCCGAATTTCTCCCCCGCCTATCCGAAAAAGGAAGCGGAGATGACCTCAGCGTGGCGATTATTTGCAGAAAGAAGTGAGCATTATGGAAGTGATCGACCTGAAACTTGTCATTTCTCAACACCCGGATTGCTTGGACAATGACAGAAGGCTGAAGGCGGTTTTGTTGGATTTATATCCGAACATTTCAAGGGGATTTATCCGCGTTCTGTGTACGATTCAGACGGTCGGTATTGTAACGGAGCTCAAAGGTAAATCAAGCATTACCGACCTGGATTTGAGCCGTTATCG
>CAVGEP010000306.1:0-2287 GCA_963628105.1 Alistipes communis | reverse complement strand
TATGGGGTTCGGCTTCATGCTTGTCAAGCCCCCTTCGCAAATTATTTTTTACACGAGAACATATACCTTATCAAAATAATTTTAGCAGAAAAGTTCGCCGTCTGCAAGGGCTTTTTTTCATGGATACACTACTTGGCAAGCAATGCAAGTGTTTATACACTTGCGCAAAGGCTTGTCAGGGAGAGCCCTGAAACCCCGAACGTTTTTTTGCAAAACCGGCAGCGCTCCTGCGGAGCTTTTTCGCGGATATTTTTCATTCGGAGCGCATGGAAAAACAATGTGATTATGTAAAACAGATATTGACTTCGATTTGCAATTTGAATATAATCAAGATGGATGGGAGGTGCGTTCAGTCTTGAAAATCATTGGTGAACGGATACGCTGCCTGCGTGAAAGCGTCAAGCTCTCGCAGATGAAGCTGTCAAAGGAATTTGGAATTTCTCAGCCCAGCCTTGCGCGGTATGAAATGGGAGATACGACTGTGCCGCCGGAGCTTCTGCTGCAATACGCAGACTACTTCGACGTGTCCATGGATTACATTTTCGGCAGGACAGATAACCCCAAGGGTGCGGCGTATGAAAACCATGTCAACATAGGATTGAACAATCCGGAAATGGCTCGGTTTGTTGAAATGTGCTTTGACCCCGGCTCCGCCATGAACGAACGATTGAAGGGGACACTTGTGCAGATGCTCTCGGAGGTGAGAGAGAAATGAAGGCCGTAATTTATGCGCGATACTCCTCAGACAGCCAGCGTGAGGAATCTATTGAGGGTCAGCTCCGCGAGTGTACCGCTTTTGCCGAAAAGAACGGCATCACGGTATTGCGGCATTACATCGACCGCGCGTTTTCTGCAAAAACGGACAACCGCCCGGAGTTTCAGAATATGATCAAGGACAGCGGCAAGCGCCTGTTCGATATGGTGATCGTCTGGAAGCTGGACAGGTTCGCGCGAAACCGCTACGACAGCGCACGATATAAAGCAACTCTTAAAAAGAACGGCGTGAAGGTCGTCTCAGCGACCGAAGTCATCTCCGAAGGCGCAGAGGGCATCATCCTCGAATCCGTCCTTGAGGGCTATGCGGAATACTACTCCGCCGACCTTTCGGAAAAGGTCGTTCGCGGCATGACGGACAATGCGCTCAAATGCAAATTCAATGGCGGGACGATGCCCATCGGCTATGTGATCGACGCAGAGCAGCACTTCCAGATCGACCCGCTGACCGCGCCGTTTGTGCTCGAAGCTTTCAAGAAATATGACAGCGGCGAGACGATTTCGTCCATTATGAATTGGCTGAATGAGCAGGGGCTTACGAATACACGCAAGCAAAAAATGACGTTCAACAGCGTGGGGCATATGCTCCATAATCGGCGGTACATTGGAGAGTTTAAGTATCGGGACATCATTGTACCGGATGGTATTCCTGTCATCGTTCCGCAAGACTTGTTTGAACGTGTGCAGGCAAAGCTGACGAAAAATAAAAAAGCCCCGGCGCGTCACAAGGCCGAGGACGATTATCTGCTGACCACCAAGCTGTTCTGCGGCTACTGCGGCGCGTACCTCTGCGGCGAAAGCGGAACGAGCCGCACCGGCGTGGTTCATCACTATTACAAGTGCGTGTCCGTCAAGAAGAAGCGTACCGAGTGTCACAAAAAGCCCGTCAGAAAGGACTGGATCGAAGATTTAATTGTCAACGAAACCATGAAGATGGTGATGGACGATGCTGCAATCGAAGCGATCGTCTCCATGCTCATGGATTTGCAGGAACGCGACAACGTGAACGTGCCGCTTTACGAGCAGCAGCTCCGTGAAGTGGAAACCGCCATCAACAACCTGCTCAACGCCATCCAGCAGGGCATCCTGACGCGCTCCACGAAGGAGCGGCTGGAGGAATTGGAGACGCGGCGTGATGATCTGGAAACGAAGCTCGCCTGCGAGAAGCTGGCAAAGCCCAAGGTCAGCGCGGAGTTCATGACGTTCTGGCTGCACCGCTTCCGCAAGCTGGACGTGCGGCAGAAGTCCCACAGGAAGATGCTGATTGATACTTTCATCAACGCGATTTTCCTGTACGACGACAAATTGGTCATAACTTTTAACTACAAAGAAGGCGCGAAAACCATCACTTTCGCGGACTTGCAGGACGCGCTGAATAATGGGAATACCGGTTCGGATTTGGATTGCTCACTTGCACCAAACAAAAAAGACATCCCATGGATGTCTTTTTTGTTTGGCATCGCAGAAACATGCGAGAACGTCTTGCTTTTTCTGAAGGACAGTGTTATAATGG
>CAVGEP010000305.1:0-2288 GCA_963628105.1 Alistipes communis | reverse complement strand
GGAATGGAAATGCGAACAGGATACCCTCAAAGCCAAGCAAGGCGAACGATGGCGGGAACAGAATTATGTTTTTACTACCAATACCGGCGATATGATCAGCGTTTACACGCCGACCGGACTTTGCGCAGAATTTGAAAAAAGGCACGGCTTGCGACACCTGAAACTACACGGACTTCGCCACACCTGCGCATCGCTTCTGGTCGCGGCGGGAACCGATCCCGAAACTGTGCGGGATGTATTGGGACACGACAGCGTAACCACAACCGATATTTATCTGCATCCTTATGACAGGCGCAAAAAAGAAGCTGCCTGCCGTTTGGAAGGTATTCTGAAAGGAGATCCGGCTTGAAACTAAAAACATTGCAACAGACGGTCAATGCCATGAAAGCAGAAGATCCTGACACTGCGCTGAACCGCTCCATGCTCCTACGATTGATTGCAGACGGCATTCTTCCCTATGAAATGCACGGAAATCGGCATATCGTGGATTATGATCGGGTCAAGCGATGCCTGTGCGATCGGTTGATGCTCCGGGACAGTCGGTTCGGACCGCATTTGCGCACCGTGGAAACCGCTATGCGGGAACTCCGAAAAAAGCAACCCGAACTGGGGCTTGGTGAAGACCGTATCCGCAATCTCATCGCACGCGGAAAAATCCCATCGCTCCGTGTTGGAAACCGCTCCTATATTCCGATGGAGGCATTCTATCCATCCAACCTTGATCGCATCCGAGAGGAGATTGCCAATCAGACCGGCGAGCGCGTATGCCGTCCCCGTCACCCTCAGCAAAGCTATGCCGATGCCCTCTTGGATGACATTCTCAAACGCGGGGCAAGAACCGTAAAACCGAAAAGAGCATGAAAGCCAGGCAGGCGCAGAACCGAAAACATTCTGCGCCTGCCTTTTTGAAGTTCAATATTCTGATGCAATTATACCTTATCGGGTATATAATCACAAAAAAACAATTGAATTATACCTTTTGGGGTATATTTTTAATATTTTTTATTGACCGTTGCGCCAACCCTCTTTTGATACTATGCGATTACCTTTGATATGGTATTCTGAAATAATCCAGGTACTTCTTGAATTTGTCCTGCGCTGAAAGGCAGGTGTCAATCAGATATCCCCGTTCCGTGTTCCATTCGTGTAAGCCACGATAATAGAACAGTTTCAGGTCTTCGTCGATGATGAACGGAACAATATCATTCTTGAGGCACTCTTTGAAAAGTATCAGCCGCCCGACACGACCGTTTCCGTCCTGAAACGGATGGATGGATTCGAAGGCTACATGAAAGGCGATCAGATCTTCGAGCGTCTTATCCGGCTTGCGGTTATATGATGCAAGCAACTGCTTCATTTCGGTCGGCACTTCTTCCGGGGATGTCGTATCACGCCCGCCGACCTCGTTGGGGATTTTCTTATAATCTCCGACGGCAAACCAATCCTTGCGGGAATCACTCGTCCCACTTTTCAGGGTTCGATGCAGTGTTTTGATGAATGGCTCACTCAGCATCTGACCGGCAGAATCGATGACCAGATCAATGCACCGGAAGTGATTTGCCGTTTCCACAATATCGTCAACATTAACCGTCCCGGCTTCAACGCCGATGGTATTGGTTTCATAGATATACCGTGTCTGATCGTGCGTCAATCGACTCCCTTCCATGTGATTGGAATTGTAGGTCAGTTCGATCTGCACTTTATGATAGATACCGCCTTTTGTCCCGCTTGCTTTTTCCGTCCGCAAAACATCCAGCAGGGTTTCCGGCTCATCACTTTTTTTATTGATCCGATCCGGTCTTTGCGCGTCCTCCGGAATATTCCATGTCTTTCCCGTCAGGAATGCTTCGGGAATCTTTCCCTCTGCGCAGTAATTGCGTACCGTTCTTTCGGACACCCCCCATTTTTTTGCGATCTGAGCAACCGATACATATTTCATACACGCCACCTCCGTGTGATATTCTCCATAGATATTATACCATATTATCGGCAAGAAATCAAGAATATATCCACAATGATTTTATCGGTTTTTGCCGTTATCGGAAATGCGCTTCATACCCGTTCCTGTCTGCTGCCGTATTTTCTCAGCATAGCATCCATCGACACCGCCCACTGCCTTCCGAATTTGCAGACATCCACACCATCGACCAGCTTGCCGTATCGTTCATGCGTGTGATTCAATCAGCCTCGTTCGGGTATAATCAGCTGTGCACACAGTATTCTATACCCTATAAGGTATGATTTTATAGAAAAAGCCTTGACAATATACCCGTTAGGGTGTATAATAG
>CAVGEP010000304.1:1155-2291 GCA_963628105.1 Alistipes communis | reverse complement strand
CTTGTAGATGTGCTCGATTTCGAGGATCAAAACAAAAAGGCTATTGCCGAGGGCAAAACGCCGGCCGAGGGCAAGAGGATTCTTCTCGGAATTACAAAGGCTTCGCTTGCAACGGATTCGTTCCTTTCGGCGGCATCGTTCCAGGAAACCACCAAGGTTCTTACCGAGGCTGCCATAAAGGGCAAGGTAGATCACCTTATCGGCCTTAAGGAAAATGTAATTATCGGTAAGCTTATTCCGGCAGGAACGGGAATGAAGTGCTATCACAACATTCACCTCAATACCGACAATGAAACGCCTGAGGAACCGGAGGATGAGGATTTCCTCACTGATGAAGTGTCGCAGGATGACGAAGCATCAGAAATCATCGTAGACGATTCAGAGGATGTTGTCGAAGAGACCGAAACGGTTGAAGAAGATATTATAGTTTAAATTATATATTAAAAAAGCAATCATCGCCGACAGAGCGACAGGAGCGTGATTATGGATAACAGAGGGCGCAAAAGAGAACTTTCGGAAATTTTAAAGCCTTATCTGTATACGGCTATATTCACCGCGGCGGCAGTGGTTGCTTTTTTGCTTGTCTGGATTATAGTTGGCGGCAACTATAGGAAGGCAGGAGATGCGGCCCAGACATCATCGGTCACATCACAAAGCGATACTTCATTGGCACAGGAGACGGATGCGAATATAATGTCACCGACAGCGGATGATGGAAGCGGCAGAGCGGGCATACAAAGAGCGACAGCCGAAATGCTTGCGGTAACAAACAGCGCCGGGAAGTATTCAAATGATATCGGCAGTTGGTATGCGCCACGAGACGGCTACTGCTATTATAACGGATGGGTAACTCTTGACGGCAATAAATATCATTTTAATTCGTCCGGATATATGGATACAGGCTGGAAGGCCATAGGCGGTCAGGGCTATTATTTTGATGAAAACGGAATAAACGACCCGAACAAGGATTCATCTATGATGATAGCACTTACATTTGACGATGGACCATCGCAATATACATCGCAGGTGCTTGATATTTTAGAGCAGAACGGTGCAAAGGCTACGTTTATGATGCTCGGCACGCAGATGGAAAAGTATGGTGATGTTATACAGCGGATGGCTTCGATGGGCAACAC
>CAVGEP010000304.1:0-1145 GCA_963628105.1 Alistipes communis | reverse complement strand
CCATAGGCAATCATTCGATGACGCACAGCGAAATGCTTGAGCGTTCCGTCGACGAAGTCGTTGCGGATTTTCAGGCGGCGGATAACATCCTGGCAAATTACGGCCTTACATCAGCAGTCGTTCGTTGCCCGTATGGGGATTATACAAAGGAGCTGACGGCGGCTGTCGGCAAACCGAACATATTGTGGGACGAGGATTCACTTGACTGGGACAGCAGGAACGCCGAGTCGATTAAAAGTGCGATATATTCACTTCTTGAGCCGGGCGGCATAATACTTATGCATGATATTTATCCTGAGACACTTGAGGCGGTAAGTACTCTTGTGCCCGAGCTTATCGCACAGGGTTATCAGCTGGTGAACTTACAGGATTTGGCGGCGTCGCGCGGCTACGAGCTAAAAAATGGAGTCACATATTTCAGCTTTAAGCAGCTTAATATAGACCAGGGAAGAGTTAATGATGAATGAGAATGAAATTACATGTCCGGTATATGTTATAAATGGATTCCTTGATGGAGGAAAGACATCGTTTATAAATTTTACGATTGGACAGGATTATTTTGAGATAGATGAATTAACGCTTTTAATCATATGCGAGCAGGGCGAGGAGGAATACGACAGGACATTTCTTCTGAATCACAGGACGCTGCCCATATATATTGAAAATAAAGAGGATTTCACATTAGAAAAACTCAATGCGCTCAGAACACAGTACAGTCCGGAGAGAGTCCTTATAGAATACAATTCCTTCTGGAGTGTTAAAGAATTAGAAGAAATGCAGCTTCCAAAGGGCTGGGGAATTGTACAGGAGCTTGTGCTTGCGGATGCGAGTACATTTCTTACATACATGGCAAATATGAAATCGCTCTTTATGGAAATGGTGCGAAATGCGGATATGCTCACCTTTAACAGATGTAGGGCTGATATGCCGCTCGCCAATTTCAGGCGGAGTATTAAAGTCGCAAATCCGAGCTGTGAAATACTCTTTGAAGATGCGGGCGGCGACGTTATTGACCTTTTCGAAAACTCTCTGCCATATGATATGAATGCAGATGTTATTGATATAGATGATGCCGACTTTGGAATTTTCTATGTCGATGTAAATGATAATGTCGATAAATATATAGGCAAAAATGTGCGTATTCA
>CAVGEP010000303.1:0-2302 GCA_963628105.1 Alistipes communis | reverse complement strand
CAGTAGCGTTCCATGTGCTGATAATTCTGTTCATCGGTATTCTGTTTTTGCGGTCTGCCCGCCTTATTCACGCCATCCTCACACGGAATGGCAAAATCCTGTGCCAGCAGAATTGCGGCTTCCTTGCTGCCGATCCCGCGAAGCCGGGAAACGAAGTCGATCACATCCCCGGTAGCACCGCAGCCGAAGCAGTAATACCGGCGATCCAGCTTCATGCTGGGTGTTCTATCTTCATGGAAAGGGCAGCGGCACATTCCGTTTCGCTCCACCCGGATGCCGTATCGCTCCGCAGCCTGCCGGGTAGTCACAGACTGCTTGACGGTTTCAAAGATGCTCAATAGGCATTGCCCTCCTTAGTGTTCAATTTCCTGTTTTTTCTGCCGCGTCACGGCGTTCTGACGCTCCTGCTCATGCTGCACCTCCCAGATGTTGTAATGAATCGCCCATAGTTTTTTCGCGTCTGCATGGAGCGGCGAAAGCTCCGCTTGAATATCCTTATATTCCTGCTCCAACTGCTCATGCTCCCTGCGCCATGCCGTGATGGGCAGCTTGCCGTCCTTGAAATACGGTTTCAGCTTGCGCTCTGCCATATAGAACGTCCGCAGCTCGTCATCGTGTTCCGCTTTGTACTTCTGCCGGGATTTCTCAAAGCGGATGGATTTCAGCTTGTCTGCAATCGGCTTGCCGGACTTGTAATAATCCACCATACGCAGCAGCTCGTCCAACTTCTTGATGCGGGCTTGCTTTGCCGATGCAGATTTTTTCAGCGTGTCGATCTTGTCCTGCATGGTGTTAAGTGCGCTATCCAAATCATCCACGGTATAAAGGTTCTTGGATTGTAAAAAGCTGAACGCCTCTGCGTAACGCTGCAAGTTGGCGTTCCTCGCCTTATTGCTGTACGCGCCCTTGTTGCGGATGCTGTAATGCAGCGCCAGCAGATCGTTGAGCATGGGCGGCTGGGGCTTGGCAAGCTCTGCCTTTACGTCCTTCAGCCAGCCGATCAGCGCGGCGATTTTCTCTTTTGCCTCTCGCAGAAGCGCGTTGGTTCTCCGAATGAAGCGGTTGAGATCGCCCTTGTCGGTGCGGATGCCCTTCGCCTCCATTGCCCGAACGGTAGGACCTTCGTGCTGCGTGGGAATCTGATCTACACCCTGACGGGCAAAGCTGCGATGGTCAATGCGGCAGTCTAAGCCTTTTTCGGCAAACTTGGCGTTGCACAGGTCAGCCCATGTCTGCCGCCACGCTTCCAGCGTCTCCGGTTTGCCCCAGTCCGTTGTGGGGACGGCATTGAATACATAATTGCCTGCCTCGTCCAGAACGCGCTCCCCATGCTCGTCCAGCACATATTCCCGCCGCTGCTTATTGCCCCACCTGCCGTCCGGTTCAATGGGGCGAATCGGACACATGACGTGAAAGTGCGGGTTGGAAATGCCGCCGTCCTCTTTGTCGGGTGAGTGAACCGCGAAGTCCGCCACCATGCCCCGGCTCACAAAATTTTGAAGTAAAAATTGCCTCGCAAGGTCGATGTTCTCCTGCATGGAAAACTCATTCTGCAAGGCAATGTCAAAGCTGTATGCAAGCTGGGCTTTCTTGCCGCGCTCGGCTTTCTCCACAGCGTTCCAGAGTGTTTCACGGTCTGCGTACTCTGGCGGCGCGTGGGACGGGAGCAGGATTTCAGAGCAGATCACGCCGCCCTTGCGGGTGTAGTCGCTGTCCTCGCCGTAGTATTCGCTGTGCAGCTTTTCCCCGGCGCGGTAGGCGGCAGCAGCCACAGCAGATTGTCCCGCGCTGCGCCTGATCTGCGTCACATGAAAATGAAAGAGTGCGATACTCAGTCACCTCCTGCGTGATTGCTGACGGCTTCCGCGAGCAATCTTTGCGTGTCCGGCAGAGTAAAGACCTGTTCCGCAAAAGCGTAAAACGCGGTTTCGCTCAAATCCTTTGTCTGCGGTGCAACGCTCTCAATGGCAGCGCCACGGGTGATAAGTCGGTGCGCACGCTTGCGCCGATCTCCCTTTTCATAGTAGGCGGCGCGGTTTTCAAGGCGCTGGATTTTGTGCTGCTCCTGCGCAAGCTGACGCTCGACCTTCTCTTTCTCAGCTTGCAGCTTTTCAATTTCTTTTTCGTGCATGATTTCAACCTCCTGACTGATATAAAAATGGATACAAAAAGACCGCCTACGTTTTCGGTAGACGGTTTAACTTACGGTATGGAAGTTTCAGACTTTGCGGCGGAAATGGTCTGCATCAGCAGACTGTTTCCGCTGCAAAGTGCGCTGGGATAGCTGCTGTGGCAGCGCAAG
>CAVGEP010000302.1:0-2307 GCA_963628105.1 Alistipes communis | reverse complement strand
CGCCCGTGTGTTCCGCGCTTTTGATATAGATAAATTTTAATTTTTATTTTTTTATCCCCCGAATTATGCCCGGCAGCAGAAGTGAGAATAAAACCGCAAATCCGCTCGCGGATTTGCAGCAGATTGAAATCGACTCGATCGCCCTCGGGGTGGTTGTCGTGAGGCTCGTCGAGAAACTCAACCGAGGCTTCAAATTCACGCTCGGCGGCGGCATCATGTCGCACGCCGCCGAGGCCGGGTCATATATCCGTATGGGTGTCCGCACCCTGCCGGGAGAGCGGAAGGTGGAGTACCTCTCCCGCGCGAGGGACGAAATGGGCGGGATGCTCTATCCCGTGGACGTCGCATTGGCGGCATCGGTGATCACCGCCGAGGAAAAGTCCGCGTTCGACATCTGTTACGGAAGGGTATCGGCGCAATTGCATGGCCTCCTTAACTCGCAAATTGCATATCTGCGAAAGAGAGCAAACAGCGCGGGTCGGAGTCCGGCCGGTGACGCGGCCGGAGAGAACCCAGAATAAAAAGGCCGCTCGACTATCATTTATAGTAAGAGGTATGACTTTATCACAAAACGGTAATGCTTGTACTGCCATGAGCGAAATTACTGCTTTTCAGAGCAACGCCGCCAACGCCTGGATCTTCAACGGCAACAACGGCTACCTGAACAACGGCAACAATCGCATCAATGCGAACTACGCCCGTGTGTTCCGCGATTCTTGTTTTGGGGAGTGGGAGGCTATGCAGGCTGCGCTTATTCCTCTCTCGGTGATATATTTCTGGTATTACGAGTGCAGGAAGGGTAAGCGCAGGAGCCTTGCGCAGATCAGGTTCGAGAGATACTATCCCGGCAATCTTGAGGAGATGTGGAGGCTGCTCAACGACATGGAGTACGTCCTCCGGGACAGCTCGTGGTTCATCATCCACTACCCGAAATTGCGCGAGGTGATCGCGCCGGATTTCTTCGACCGGCCTCCGCAGACGCTCTGGTGCGAGACGATGCGCCCGTATGTGGAGAGGCGGCTTGACCCGGATTCGTATGCGTGCCGTGTGGGTCGGGGAGCCCTGAGGGCGGTAAGCCGGCTCGTGGAATACTATTACGAGGAGAGCGAGGGCGGCACCGCTGAATGCGTATTTATCAAGATAGACCAAAAATCATTCTTCCTGCATATCGACAAACCGATGCTGGTCGATATGTATGCGGAGATCATCGAGGAGGAGTTCGCCGGGCATCCGTGGCGCGACTTCATGCTGTGGCTCTGCCGGATCCTCTATCTGTCCTGCCCCGCCGAGCACATGCGGCGGGAATGCCCCGTTTCTGAGGGAGCCCTGCTGCCGCCCCACAAGAGGATGGAGAACTTGCCGTGGCGGACCGGGCTTGCGATCGGCAACCTCATCGCCCAGATGGGAGGCAACCTGTCCTCTACCCTGTATCTCGCCGTGTTCCGGCATTTCGGGTACCGGTTCGTCCACTATACGGACGATGTCATCCTGCCTCTGAAGAGATCCCGGCTGGAGCAGTTCAAGAGGATCTTCATTCCGACGCTCCGCATCGAGGAGGCGAAGGCGCATCTTGAGATCAACGAGAACAAGACCTATATCCAGGACTGTGGTAAGGGAGTCTCCGCCCTCGGATTCTTCATCAAGGCGAAGCCGGACGGCATTGTTGTGCTGCCCGGCAAGCGGATTGTGTTCAATTTTAAGATGAAGCTGCGGCGATTCCTCGACCGTGGCCGTGATGATAAGATGTTCCGCCTGAAAAACAAGGAGCATTTCAGGGACACGATGAATTCATACTACGGCAATTTCAAGCATTGCAACTCCTATGAGTTGAGGGAGAAATACGCCAAGATGATTCTTTCTTCCGGCTGGGATGATGTCCTTGATTTCAAGCCGGGCTACGCCTGCTGCTTCATCAGAAAGAATTATACCATCAAGGCATACCACGCCTACAAGAACCGACAATTCAAAAAAATACTTCAATCATTATGACTACACAGGAACAAATCAACGCGCTGGAGAGCAGGCAGCTCTCCCTGCTGGAGGTGATGGGGCGGTCAGACGCCCACGCCGCCAAATGTGTGAAACTCGGCGTCTCGTTCGCCGAGAGCTATCCCGATGACCTCGCGGCCTACAACGCCGCCAACGGGGAGTACAACAGGAACGAGGAGACCCTCGCCGCGCTCTACGGGAAACGCGCCGGGGAGATCGAGGAGGAGGCCGCCCCCCGGGTCACGGACAAATGACGACAAACCATAATATTCAAAGGCAATGGAAAAACTCATCAACAGGATCGGGCTTGACAGGATA
>CAVGEP010000301.1:0-2317 GCA_963628105.1 Alistipes communis | reverse complement strand
GTCCAATTCCGATATCTAGATAGAAGCAAAATAGACGCAAAATAGACTCAAAAAGCAAAATACAATCCAAGGGGAGTACAAATGGAAAATGAAAGAATTACATCCACTGGCGCAAATCCCGGTGAGGCAAGACAAGAGGCAAGTCTCAGGCCGCAATATCTGGATGATTACATAGGTCAAAAGGGTGTCAAGGACAATCTCAAGATATTCATAGAGGCTGCAAGGCGTAGAGGTGAACCGCTGGATCATGTCCTCTTCTACGGGCCTCCGGGCCTCGGAAAGACGACCCTTGCGGGAATCATCGCAAACGAACTGGGTGTAAATATCAAGATAACATCGGGACCTGCCATAGAACGGGCGGGGGATTTGGCTGCGATACTCACGAACCTAGAAGAAAATGATGTTCTGTTTATAGACGAAATTCACAGACTGAACCGCTCCGTAGAAGAAGTTCTGTATTCGGCAATGGAGGACTATGCTCTTGACATAATAATAGGCAAAGGCCCGTCGGCACGCTCAATCAGGCTTGACCTTGCGCGTTTTACCCTGATCGGAGCAACTACCAGGGCAGGCAGCCTTTCGGCGCCGCTAAGAGATAGATTCGGGGTCATCAGCAAATTTGAGCTTTATACCACAGATGAACTCACCGAAATCCTGAGAAGAACCGCAAGAATCCTGGGCGTTATGGCAGACGAGGAATCGCTTGCAGAGATGGCAAAGCGCTCTCGCGGGACACCACGCGTTGCAAACCGCATGCTGAAACGAATCCGGGACTTTTCACAGGTCAAGGGAAATGGTATAATAGATATGACAATTACAAAAGAAGCGCTCTGCGCGCTGGGAGTGGATGAGCTTGGGCTTGAGAGGCTCGACAGGGAAATTCTCAGCGGAATCATAGAACGCTTCAACGGAGGACCTGTAGGCATTGATACCATTGCCGCATCCATAGGCGAGGAGAGAGTTACGATAGAGGACGTTTACGAACCTTATCTCATCCAGACAGGACTTCTATACCGCACACAGAAAGGAAGAATGGTTTCGCCGGCAGGATACAGGCACATGGGCCTTACGCCGCTCGGAGAGGAACAGACCGAAGAATAAACATGCATATCAATGATTTTGACTATGAACTCCCGCAGGAGCTGATCGCGCAGACTCCGGCGGAAAAACGCGATTTTTCAAGGCTTATGGTTGTTGACAGGGCTACGGGCAATGTAGAGCATAAGCATTTTTATGATATTTTGGATTATTTGAACGAAGGAGACTGCCTCGTTCTTAACAATTCAAAGGTATTGCCGGCAAGACTGTACGGAACAAAAGAGGGGACAGGGGCAAATGTCGAGTTCCTGCTTATTAAGCGCATCGATGGGGATACATGGGAAACTATGGTAAGACCCGGCAAAAGACTGAAGCCGGGTGATGCGGTTTCTTTTTCCGATGACAAACTCTTTAGAGCAGTCATCACAGATTACGGTGAGGACGGAACGCGAATCGTCCGCTTCGAATACGAGGGGATCTTCCTCGAAAGGCTCGAGGAACTTGGCAAAATGCCACTTCCGCCATATATAGAGCGAGAGAATAATTCCGAGGACAAGGATAGATATCAGACTGTATATGCAAAGAACGAGGGCTCCGTGGCAGCTCCTACTGCAGGCCTTCATTTCACCCCGGAGCTCCTGCAAAGGGCGAAGGAAAAGGGCGTCAAACTTGCTTATGTCACCTTGCATGTCGGCATCGGCACATTCCGGCCCGTCAAGGTAGAAAATATCGAAGAACATCATATGCACTTCGAAGAATATTTTGTTGACGAGGAGACTGCGAATATCATAAACGAAACCATAAAACAAGGCGGCAGAATCGTATCCGTAGGAACTACTTCAACCAGAACCGTTGAAAGTGCGGCATATTATGACAAGGAAGCGGAGAAGTATCTTGTGAAAGCAGGCCACGGCTCCACCGGGATATTCATCTATCCGGGATACGAATTCAAGATCATTCGCGCACTGATTACGAACTTTCATCTGCCGAAATCCACGCTTCTCATGCTGATCTCGGCCTTGTATAACCGCGAGGATATATTGCGCATATACCGCATAGCAGTAGAGCAAAAATACAGATTTTTTAGCTACGGAGATGCTATGTTCATTCGATAGCAGTATTTAAGATTCACAAAAAGGGCAGAGCTTCGGTTCTGCCTTTGCATTTATTATCATTTATTATGTTATTATGTGAAAATCATGAATTATTATGCGAAGCAGGCGTGAATTTGTTGAAATGCCCGCCAAAAAGTGGTACAATGAATAGTCAATAATATTAC
>CAVGEP010000300.1:0-2326 GCA_963628105.1 Alistipes communis | reverse complement strand
TCCCCTGAATGTCGTATCTGCGAACGCGATAGAACGCAAAGGCGTTGCACAGATATTGCATATAGTTGCCGACAGTTTTGTGGTTGATCTTGTCCTTGTTGCCTGTGAGGGCATCCGTGATATTTCTTGCAGACGTGAGATTGGAGATATTGTCCATGAGAAAATCGACAATGCGGTTCATCAGGATCGGATTGCGGATTTTATATTTTTGCCGGATATCCCTGACGATCAAGGTATCGAATACGTCCGCAATATAGTCGTATTTGGCCTCCGGGTCTTGATAAAGATATGAGCCAGCCATACCGCCCTCTCTCAGATACCTTGAAAAAGCTGCATACCTGTCCGTGAGGGAATAATACTCGCAAAACTCGCTGAAAGAGAACGGAAACACCTTCACTTCAAAGGTTCGACCTGTGAAGAGCGTGGCAAGGTCTGAACTCAGGAGGAAAGCGTTTGATCCTGTGATATAGATATCGAATCTTTCCTGCGCATGGAGGTTGTTGATGGCAAGCTC
This sequence comes from Alistipes communis, assembly GCA_963628105.1. Taxonomy (GTDB): domain Bacteria; phylum Bacillota; class Clostridia; order Peptostreptococcales; family Anaerovoracaceae; genus CAG-238. Next base: position 1,812 of record CAVGEP010000300.1, on the reverse strand, counting down.
AAAATTGGGACACATCTGTACCTCGTCGATCAGGACAAAATTCTGCTTGCCATCGACATAGGAGCTTTCAATATAATTGTTCAAGGCATGGTAGTCCTTGAACTTCTCGTACTTTGTCAGATTGAAATTGATATGCACGATATTGGCGTCCGCGATATTGGCCTCTACATACCCCTTAAATGCTTCCAGCAGTTTTGACTTACCGCTGCGTCGGACGCCTGTGACCACCTTGATATCCGGTGTTCCGATCACCCCGACCAGCTTCCGGAGATACATACCTCGGTCTATCAGCTTCATTTACATCACCTCTGCGCCTATTATACCCATTCTATTTCCCAAAATCAATATTTTTTCGATTTTGGGAAATAGAATTGCAGAGGAAAAACGAGAGCAACCCGAAAGCCGCTCCCGCTGACGCATTTTCCTTATTCGTCCGTGTCGAAGTCCGGCACCAGCTCCAGCGCCGCAAACTGCTCGTCGGTGATGCTGCCCAACTTGTGCAGGGCACTGTCGGTCAGCTCCCAAAGCTCCGTCTCATCCGGCTCCAGGTGCCCACGCATGTCAATCAGCGCCTGCATCAGACCGGCGCGGGTGCCGGTATTGTAGATGCACATCAGGTTGATCTCGTCAAATGTAAAGTCGCTCATGTTACAACTCCCTTTCTGCGCTTCGTTTCGGCGCACTTTTCAAAGACGTGGTATCGGCTGCGGGATGCGCTTTCAGCTTGGCAAGGATGGATGGCTTTTTTTCGGGTACCTCCTTGCTTGTCGGCTGCTGGGCGCGGCGTTTTTCTTCGTCCTCGCGGTGTACGACCTGCGCCAGCTCCAACAGAGAAATGGGCCTGCCGTTCCTGGACTGTTCCTCCAGCTCCGCAACTGTTTTGCGCGGCCCGTTGTTGATGATGCCGTCGATCATGCCGAAATCATCCTCCATGGCCATCTCCGCATTTTTCAGATAGTTTTCCGGCTTGAGAAATCCCGGCAGCTCCTTGAAGCCCCAGGAATCCACGTAATGACAGGATACCACACCGTTCTGCTTCAGCGCCACGATGTCGCTGACGGACAGGCTGTGACCGCGGAAATCCTCCGGGCGGCGGATATTGAAGGTCTCGTACAGCTCATTCAATTTATCCTGCATATCACCCCTGTGGTCAAGGTTGCCTGCATAGACAGCGGCGTAATTCTCCTTTTTGGCGGAAAGCCCTTTTTTCTCCAGATACTCGGAGTTCATATAGTGGAGCCGCGCCGTGTCGTCAATATCCCGAAGCTGATAAATGGCAAAGCAGTCGGCAGGGTTATCGAGAAACGCTTTCTCATAGTCCTGTGGTGCGAAGTGGTCTTTGACCGTCTCCCATTCGGAAGCCTCCACGCCGAAGATGCCGTCAAAGCTGCGGATTTCGTCGGCATCAAACGCCATGGCCTCGGTGTTGTCGATGTGAAGCATGAACACGGTCACGTCGCGCTCCATGAGTTCCAGCGCACGCTCCTTTGTCAGCGGCAGCATATTGGCATCGGTGTAGCCGTAGGCGTTCATAGTCTCCACAGAAATTGCCGGGTCAGGGACGCAGCCGTTATCCGGTGCGCTGACCGGCTCCGGCTCCTGCACGGTGATTTCCTGCACGGGTTCGGTAGCAAGGCTCTCCGGCTTCTTATCCAGACCGCGCTCTTTGATCAGCGCCTTATAGTTCCGGTCAATGTCTGTAATCAGACCGGATGCCGTGCGGTTGATGGTTTCCAGCGAAGCTTTCAGCTCCGGCAGCTCCTTGCCCTTTGACCAGGTGGCGATATAGCCGAAGCTGTTCTCGCCGGTCTC
>CAVGEP010000299.1:0-2344 GCA_963628105.1 Alistipes communis | reverse complement strand
GCTTTGCCCTCATATCCATCTTCATCATTCTTCCTCCATATGCGCGATCGCTTTCCCCACCCGGTCGGCTCTGTAGCTATAAGTTTCCTTTATGATGTCAATCAGCCGCTTTCCCGATTCTTCAATTTCTTCGAGACTCAGGTCGCCGATGATTTCGCCCCTGTGAAGCAGAATTGCTCTGCCAATAAAGTCTGTCACTTCCTCAATCAAATGGGTCGAAAGCAGCACCGTTTCCGTGGGCTCCAAAATTCCCAGCAAAACCTTGTAAAAATCCTCCCGGTTAAAAACATCGTTCCCCGCAAAGGGTTCGTCCATCAAAATGTAGTCAGCCCCTTGGGAAAGAGCAAGGATCACCTCGAACTGATTTTTCTGTCCCATGGAAAAGCGATGGGTTTTTTTATGCCTCGGCAGCTCGAAGAAATCCATCAATGCGTCGAATCTTTTTTCTCGAAATGTATCAAAATGCTCCTTATAAAATTCCTTGTGCCCCTCTGCGGTCAGCGCCGGAAAAAACGAATGCTCGCCGGTGGCAAAGGAGAGTCTTGCAATATTGCTGTGGGTGATTTTCTCGCCGTCAAGAGTGATTTGCCCGTCATATTTTACAAATCCCAGGATGGACTTCATCAGCGTGGTTTTGCCTGCGCCGTTTTCCCCGAAAAGCCCGACAATTTCTCCCTTCGGAAGTACAATGTTCACATCTTTCAACGCAAGCTTGTCCCCGCCGTATCGCTTGCTTAAATTCTTAATCCTTAACATCTAAAACACCCTCCATTTCTCCAAGAAGAGACTCCACTGCCCTGCCGCCAGGACTTCCTCCGGGGTCCCCTGCATATATATAAAGTAGTAAATTGCGAAAACCGCCGCCATAGCCAGCAAAATCGCTGCCGCCTCCATCAACGGGAGAACAACGCATCTTCGGCAAAGTTCTCGGCTGTCCGGCAATCTTTTCATGGTGTAAAAGGCGTTGCTGCCGTTTCTGTGATAGGCATAGTGGTTAAAAATCTGCGCCCCGAGGCAGATCAGCGCCATCAGCGGAAACGCCGCCATGCTGTAACCCAATATATCCACAAAATTATCCATCACAGCTCCCGGAATCAGTTCTTTTCTGAGTCCCCCTGCCACATAGCGGAACAGGCTTTCCCTTGCCCTGCCGTAGTCCGAAAGGAACGTCATGCTGAAAAGAACCGCCCCTGCCATGCATATTGCAAACACATTGCGTTCTTTTTTCACGCTGTAACCGATCGGCAGATTTTGCCTAAGAAAGTTTCTCATTCCCCGTTCACCTCCGAATCCCAATATTTTTCCAGTGCCGCCAGCGCCTCGCTCTTGCTGTAGCCTGCTGCTTTGAGTGTAGCAATCGCCGTCCTCGCCCCTGCTTTCGTAAGTTCCGCCCTAAGTTTTGTGACTTTTTCCTCGGTGGCGCATACGAGGCTCTTTGCTCCCGGATGCGAGGTTATGATCCCTTCCGCTTCCAACAGAGCATAAGCCTTTTGGACGGTGTTTGGATTTATCCCAAGGGACGCGGACAAAACGCGTCTTGATGGCATTTCATCGCCATATGCGATTTCCCCTGACACAAGCCCCTGCTTGACAAATTTTATGAGCTGGGCGTATATCGGCTCGCTGCCCTCTGTCTTTATTCCGGTAAAATTTATCATTGTCCTTTGCCTCGCCTCCTTTCCGGTCATTTTCGTTTATTTTTTTCCCAGACCTTTTGCCTATCCGTATCATATGAATAATACAGTTCATAACCGTATTATATCGGTAGTACAGTATACTGTCAATCCCTCAAATATACTTTTTTCAAAATTGGTTCTTCAAAATTTCGTTTTCAAAAATTCATCACATTTCTTCACATTTTGTTGACAAAAGTTTGTCTGGCATTTATAATGAGGTTGTATCGCAAGATACACTTCTTTCTTTATTTATTTAACTTAATATTATTAAGGAGGACTTATTTATGGGTAGAAAAGTTCCTATGTGGCAGACCGTTCTGGTTATGCTGGTAATGATTGGTTTCCTTATGTGGTCCATTATTAAGGACACAGGCGGAGAACCGCACATCGCACTTATGCTGGCTGCAACTTTCGCAGGCCTCGTAGCTTGCGCAAATGGATGGAAATGGGCTTACCTTGAACAAGGTATCTTGGCTTCCATCAACAGATCCATGCAGGCTATCTTAATCCTCGCTATCCTCGGTGCAATCATCGCTTCCTGGATGGCAGCAGGCACAATCCCGTCAATGATGTATTATGGTATCAAGATCATCAGCCCGAAGGTATTCTTGCTTACGGCTTGTATCCTTTGCTGTATCGTATCCCTGGCAACAGGTTCATCATGGTCC
>CAVGEP010000298.1:0-2347 GCA_963628105.1 Alistipes communis | reverse complement strand
TCTCCAACGTGTTCCATCATGGTTGCAAATGCGATCGGCACGATGGTGATGATAGAGGTGATCACCATTCCCCAGTTTGTGTTGCCGCCGGTGAATACCGAGAAGCCTGTGTTTTCCCAGAGAACCGGAAGACCCAGCCAGGATGCTTCTTTTACGAGAGTGAAGTCAACATTTCCCGTAACTGCCGCCACGATGTAGGAGGCAAGCACACCCAGCAGGATCGGGATGATCTTTACCATGCCCTTACCCCAGATATTGCAAGCGATTACCGTAACGATGGCAACCAGTGCGATCCACCAGTTTGTGCTGCAATTGTTCACTGCGGACGGAGCCAGGTTAAGACCGATGGAAATGATGATTGGGCCTGTTACTACCGGCGGGAAGTACTTCATTACATTGGATGAGCCATAAGCCTTGCAGATTGCCGCAAGTACAAGATAAAGAAGTCCTGCGCAGGCAACGCCGATGCAGGCATATGTAAGGGCAACGCTCTCGGTCATTCCCTCTGCAACGCCGGCTTCCTTCACCGCAGCGTAGCCGCCAAGGAAAGCAAAGGACGAGCCCAGGAATACCGGAACTTTGTTCTTTGTTACAAAGTGCATAAATAATGTAGCAAGTCCCGCGAACAGAAGGGTCGAGGAAATGCTAAGACCTGTGATGATTGGAACAAGCACCGTCGCGCCGAACATTGCGAACATATGCTGAAGTCCGAGAATCAGTGTTTTGCCCGTGCCCAGCTGACGAGCGTCATAAATTGGTTGATTGCTATTCATTTTGTCCTCCTTGAATATATAATGTAGCTTTTCAGAAGGAACATCTAAGATTTGGAAGTCTTTCGCAGAGCCTTGCTTATGGTCAGGTAGGGCAGCGTGTGCAATAAAAAAAGCCTTGCCCCGCGGCAAAACCTCACAAAACAGTCCCCGAGCTTCAAACTGAAACTGGGCGGACGCTTATGCCAATCTTGCCGGTCTCTCTGTACCGAATTAAAGATGTTCTTTTCTCTTTGAATAGTGTAAATCACTTGTGGACTTTTGTCAAGGGAAAAAATACAACCTTTAGAAGAAATCGAGAGTAAAAAAGGCGCCGACAAAATCTGCCTGGCGCCGCTGTTTTACCTTTGTCATATAAGCCTTTGCCACATAATCCTTATTTTGTATTTGCTTAAGAATTTTTATACGAATACGACCTGCACATTTCTGCAATTAGTAAGATATACTATGGAAGCATAGTTTATTCCAAAAGAGAGAATGTCGCCGACTTTAAAATCTCTTTCCGCGTCCTCGATGTCCAGAATCGTGTGGTCGCTGGAAGCCCCTATGATTTCGATTCCCCTGTCCTTCGGGAAAATCTCCTCGATGCTGCCGTAATCCACCTTGCCGATACCCAGCAGGGCGCGCTTTCTCATGCCACGGTCCGTGTAAACCGGAGTGTGCCCGAATGCGTCAATGGTGATGGTTCCCACAGGGTGAGAGGGCTTCAGCTTAACCTCGATAACCTCGGCTTTCATGGTATAAACATCCTGGTGCATCTTGCTCATGTCGTACCCGTAAAAGATGTCAAGGTCACGGGCAAGAAGTATGCCCTCGCCAACTCTGAGCAGGTTGATCCTCTTTGGCATATCGCCGTCGAAAACCCGAGGCAGGCTTGTGGTGCCGCCTCCGGAAATATATTCAAGCTCTCTGCCGATTTTTGCTTCGATTCGCTCTGCGATTTCAACCAATTCGTCCAGCTTGTCCGCGGTTGCCGCGATGGAGCCGTAGCAGCCCAGATTCGTGCCTACGCCGCCAAGGATGAGATTTTTCATTTCGTTTTCGACTTTTACCGCAACATCAACCATTTCATCCTTGTCCCAGAAGCCTTCCCGAAGATCACCAAGGTCTGCCATGATAAGGACTTTGTGTTTCTTTCCTTGATTTCCCGCTTCTTCGTTCAGGGCTTTGAGAACCGCAAGCTCGCTGTTTAAGCTCATGTCCGCAATCCTTATAACCTCGGGGATTTCGCTCAGCATGGGAACTCTGAGAAGAAGGGTAGGAAGTTTTATCCCGACATTTCTTGCGTCCTCAAGCTGTTCCAATCTGGAAGAGGCTATCAGCGAAACGCCGCCGGCTTCGAAGCATTTTGAACATTCGGGGATTCCGGTGGTTCCCTTCATGACTCCGGCAACCTTGATGCCCATTTCGCCGCACTGTTTTACAACCGTAGCCACATTTTCCGTGAGATATTTAAGGTTTATTTCGATTCTCGGATATAATTGATTTGCCATATTTTTCCTCCTGCTATGCGCCTATATTGCTCGCTTATATTATGCGCTTATATTATGCTTGTGTGCTATATGCTTATCATATGC
>CAVGEP010000297.1:0-2348 GCA_963628105.1 Alistipes communis | reverse complement strand
ATGCCAAACCTCAAGTCATATCTTATGGCCTTAAACAATTTCACGCTTTACTCCTTTCCTCAGCCCGAAAACAAGAGCCACGGCAGCAAAAATCGCGAGCCACGCGATCAGAATATAGGATTTTGCCGCGTTGCTGGGTGGTACGGAGTGCATAAGATTAAGCGGAGATATCTCGATATAGCAAATATAGTTCAGACAATTGCGTGCTGCGTCGCACAATATCACCGCAATATACGGAACGATGAGAGCTGCAACGCGCTTTTCGCTGTAAAGAGATACGACAATGGGCAGGCAGGCAAAGCACCCTGCGAGCAGAAAATCAATGCCGATATACACCAGCGCATACAAAAGCGGATGTGAATACGCTATTGAAGAAAGCATATCTCCGTGCAAAACACTGTAATAAATGCTGTTATAGGGATGCGGTTCAACGGCGGGTACGATGGCTGCCGTTATCATCAGGCTGAACAGCAGCGCGAGCGCCACCGCAGCGCCGCCGGATGCAAAGGCGGCGATAAGCTTTGCCGAAAAGTATCTTCTCCTACCGACGCGGGGAACGATGAGCTTCAGATAACCGTTGTTTATCTCCTCCGAGCAGCTCCAGCCGCAGGGCAGGATCGCGATCAGCGGCACAAGATAGAAGAATACGACCGAGCTTGTATCTACCTTTGCGCCCATCCAACTGTTGTATAAAGTATTGCTGTCCAGACCGTCTAAAGGTACGGCATTATTGGCAATGCATTCTTTTATATGCTCAGCCGGTCCGCCTTCTCCGTAAAAGGAAACCGCAGTGGTGCAGGCGCAGATACCGGCCAGAACAATGCCGATCAGCAGGGCTGCTATAAACCAGCGGCTGCAAAACGCTTTTTTAAGCTCCAGCTTCAGCAGCCGTCTCATATGACACCTTCTATCTTCATCTTTTCCATCGCTATCTCGTTCGCCAGATAGAGCGCTCCGCCATCTTTTTTCAGGGAAGAAATATCTCTATCCGAAAGGCCGAATGCAAGCAGCACATCCAGCGTCTCTCCAGCGTTCGGCAGCTTATATTCAAAATACCGTTTTACATCCGAATTCTGTACCCCTCCCAGATTAAAATACACCGGCGCAATGGGTATCTCTTCTGCGCTGTCTTTGCTGTACATGGAGAATTTATTTATAAGTGAGCTGTCTTGTATCTCCTTTGCACTCTCCTCGTCAGTTGCCGCGACATCAATATTTTCAATCGTTATGGAGACCGTGAGATAGTGGTCGTATGTATGTTTTCCCGACTTATTATAGTCTGCCTCTGCTATTCCGGCCTCGGCGAGACTGTCTGCCATTTTGATCTCGTTTATGCGGTAATTTACCTGTCCGAAGCCACCGAAGTTTTCCTGAAATGTACCGCCAGCCTCGACATTTTCATAGTCGTCAATAGTCGGACTGGTGTCGGATCCATTGTTGGTTCTGTCCGAGAGACGATCGCTGTTGACCTTCGCCTGCCCGCATGCCGAGCATAATATGAGCGCCAGGGCCGCGCAGAGCATGATTGAAATTATTCTTTTTAAGTTGTTTTTTCTCATTGAAACGCACTCCTTTTTCCCAATAATTGTTATGATGCATCGTGTTTCCTGTATTAATTTTTATCGCACTCTCTCCCTTTGTGCAGAAAATCGGGCGGCCAATCCGATATTTCTACAAATTGGTTATTGCTTTGCAATGCAATAAGAGACAAAGATAATCCTCGTTGTTACCTACACTGTACATTCAAATCATGAATTAATAATGAGGATTTTGCAAAATCGTAAAATCCTGCATAGTGCCCAAACAAGCAGCTGAAAAATCGGCAAAATTGACATGAGCTGTATCGAGTCTCAATATCAGATAAGCTGTTCTTCCCTTCCCCTGTTTTTTATCCCCTTATCTATATAGACAAGGAAAAACGAAAAAATAGGACAACTTTTCGAAAAAAATTTTTCTGATCGATAAGCCATGCACCGATTTTGCTTCATATGCGTCCGATTATCAATAGCTCATGCACGAAATGCAGTTTTTTGCGCATGAACGGCAAAAAGGCAGAAAAATAACGCCCGCTTTTTGTGCGGGCGTTATCGCTGTATATTCGATTCAGATGCAGAATGCGGCATAGAGGGGAACCGTTTTTTTACCGTCCTCAAAGCCGAAGTTTTTTGATGAGAGCTTGATGGCATAATCGGGCTTGTAGGTATCCATATAGAGCTTCAAGCTCTTGGCTCGGGTGTTGTCGGCGGACTTGACTTCAATCGGGATAAGCCGCCCGTCACGCTGAATAATAAAATCAATTTCCGCCCCACGGTCGGACTCCCAATAGTAGGTGTGGTAGCCGTTAATGG
>CAVGEP010000296.1:500-2353 GCA_963628105.1 Alistipes communis | reverse complement strand
GTCCTTGATTTTTGCAACTTTGAGCTCGACTTTTGCAAAATCGTCAATACCTATCGTTGCAACTCCGGGAATATCTTCCTTATTCTCTTCAAGCACCGTTTCGGAGACGGAGGTCTCTTTCTCTATCTCTTCGAGCATCTTTTCCGCGTCGATTCTGCTGAACAGCGGGGTCGCCGTTCCGACATGACCGCCGGCTTTGAGTGCGCCAAAGGATTGGATACTCTCATAAGAAGAGATATCCGTATTGAGCTGTTCGAGTACCTTATCCGAAGTCTCCGGCATAAAGGGCTTGAGCTGGACGGCAATTATCCTGATGCTCTCGGGCAGATTATAAAGCACTGTGCCCAGCCTTGCGCGTTTATCTTCATCCTTTGCAAGCAGCCACGGGGTCGTCTCATCGATATATTTGTTGCTGCGTCTTGCCGCGCTGAAAATAGCCTCAAGCGCATCCGCAACATGGAAATCATCCATACATTTGTCAACCGTTTTTACGCTGCCGAGAACTGTATTTTTGAGATCCTCGTCAACCTCTTCGGAAGCTTCGGGCGCGAGTATCTCGCCGCCGAAATATTTATTCGACATTGCAATGGTTCTGTTGACAAGGTTGCCGAGAGTGTTTGCAAGCTCGGAATTGTAGCGCTCGATTATGGTAGTGTAGGTTATAGAGCCGTCAGCGGCATAGGGCATCTCGGAGAGCAGATAATATCTGATGGCGTCAACGCCGAAATGTCTCACAAGGTCGTCCGCATATATAACATTGCCCTTGGATTTTGACATCTTGTCCGTCCCGAAAAGCAACCACGGATGACCGAATACCTTCTTGGGCAGTTCAAGACCGAGTGCCATGAGCATGATAGGCCAATAAATCGTGTGAAAACGAAGAATATCTTTACCGATTATGTGCGCATCCGCCGGCCAATATTTATTGAACAGCTCGGAGCTGCCGTCGGGATCGTAACCGAGTGCGGTAATATAGTTCGAAAGTGCGTCTATCCAGACATAGATAACATGCTTGTCATCGAAATCGACCGGAACGCCCCATTTGAATGACGAACGGGAAACACAGAGATCCTGAATACCGGGCGTTATAAAATTGTTGACCATTTCCTTTTTGCGGCTTTCGGGATAAATAAAGTTAGGGTTCGCTTCGATATAATCCTCAAGCTGCTTCTGATATTTTGACATTCTGAGGAAATAAGCCTCTTCCTTTGTCGGAACAAGCTCTCTGCCGCAGTCCGGGCACTTGCCGTCAACGACCTGGGACTCTGTGAAGAAACTCTCGCAGGGCACGCAGTACATGCCTTCGTACTCACTCTTATAGATATCGCCCTGATCATAAAGCTTGCGGAATATCTTCTGAACTACCTTTTCATGGTAATCGTCGGTAGTTCTGATAAACTTGTCATAGGTAGTGTTGAGCAAATCGCAAAGACCGCGTATCTCCCCTGCCACCTTATCGACATATTCCTTCGGAGATACGCCCGCATTTTTGGCATACTCCTCTATCTTCTGACCGTGTTCGTCGGTACCGGTAAGGAAAAACACATCATATCCCTGCATTCGCTTATATCTGGCTATGGCATCGGTGAGAACGATCTCATAGGAGTTTCCTATGTGAGGCTTGCGCGATGTGTAAGCGATCGCAGTGGTGATGTAATACTTTTCTTTGGACATGATTTGTTTTCCTCCTCGTATGTAAATACCTATATATTATACCATCTTTTTTATATTTTACAAGACAAAACCGCGCCTCGAGGCACGGTCAGCGTGTTTTCTTTTTCATATTTGCAGCAAGTATGCCTCCGACACCGGCGCATATGCCGGCAACCGCCGTCGTTATTGCCGTTTTTATA
>CAVGEP010000296.1:0-432 GCA_963628105.1 Alistipes communis | reverse complement strand
CAATGCAGGCGACAAGCAAAACGGACGAACACAGTCCCAACAAAAGTCCGTTCTTTCTTATCGGGATGACAGAAGAAAGTCCGGCAACAAACGCCGCTGTTGCGGCGCACGCAATTGAAACGAGCGCATAAGCTCCGGATGAAACACCTTTTTTGAGTATAACCGCGGCAGCTATAGAAAGCAGGACAAAAAATATTGCGGCACCGATTGCATTGCCTGCAAGCAGGCTTATCATAAGAGTTTTCTTCGCATTTGTCTCCCTGCGCTCTCCCCTTTTATCAGGCATATAAAATCCCCCTCATACCGTTTGTTTAAGGGTATGAGGGGAAGTCTGGTTTTATGTCAGATTATTCGGCGTCCGCGTCCTTGTTCTTTTTGCTCTTTTTGCGGCTTGCCTTGCTCTTTGCCTTGGCCTCTTCCATCCTTGCGGCC
>CAVGEP010000295.1:0-2354 GCA_963628105.1 Alistipes communis | reverse complement strand
AAATTATAGAGCTTATAACCAACAACGAAATTCACACGCAAGAAAAGCTTGCCTCGATGCTTCGCGACTGCGGTTATGAGGTTACTCAGGCGACAATTTCCAGAGATATTAAGGAACTCCACCTTGTCAAAACTCTTTCATCGTCCGGTAAATACAAATATACGGTTCACAAATCACAGGACCTGCCGGTTTCCGATCGCTTTATCAAGATATTTCGAGAAACCATTACTTCCATCAACTCCTCAGGCAATATTATTGTTGTAAAGACTCTTTCGGGATGTGCAAATGCGGCCGGCGAAGCCATCGATACCTCCAATTTTGAACACATAATCGGCTCCCTGGCGGGCGACAATACCCTACTGCTTATTGCGGATGACCCCAAAAATGTCCCAAAAATCGTAGACGGATTTAACGAAATGCTTCACAGGAGTGCAAGAAATGATTGATCGCATCAGTATCAAAAACTTTGCAATCATTGAAAATGCAGAGGTCGACTTTGAAGATGGACTCAACATCATAACCGGAGAAACAGGCAGCGGCAAATCCATTGCGGTGGAAGCAATCAGCCTAGCCCTCGGAAGCCGTGCGGATACATCCTCCGTGCGAACCGGAACTGACAAGGCCGTAGTTCAGCTTCTGGGCGCCCTCGATGGCGAAGAAATTGTAGTAACCAGAGAAGTCTCCGCCTCCGGCAAGAATATCTGCAAGCTCAACGGGCAAATCGTAACCCTAGCCCAGCTTAATGCCGCCACAAAGCGGCTCGCAGACATCCACGGGCAATATGACAACCAATCTCTGCTTAATCCGGAATACCACATTACACTTTTAGATATGTATAAGGCAGGCGATGCCGCAGAAACAAAGACCGCAGTAAGGCTTGCTTTTCGCAAATACGACCAGATCAAACAGCAGCTCATCACCCTGCTTTCCCAAGAAAAAGAAAACGCGCGCAAACAGGATTTTTACAGATTCGAAGCCGAAGAAATCAAAAACGCCGCCCTGAAACCCGGCGAAGATGCGGAACTGGAAGAACGGGTCTATCTTTTGCAAAACAGCGAGAAAATCTTTGAAAATGTAGAAAAGACCTATGCCCTCCTCTTTGGCAGCTCCACATCGGCTATCGACCAGCTGAGCATATGCATGGGTTCCCTAGAAGAGATTTCTTCTTATTCCAAGGAGCTTGCGGCGCTTTCCGAAGAATTCGGCGACATATACTACCGACTTCAGGATTTGTCCGGGGAGCTTAGAAATATCAGAGAAAGCCTGAATTTTTCGCCCGAAGAAATGGACATTGCCATGTCTAGGCTTTCGATGATAGATAATCTCAAAAAAAAATACGGTTCTTCCATCGAGGAAATTTTGGAATACGAACAAAAAATTCTGGCGCAGCTTGATATTATCGAAAACTTTGACGATGAAAGGCTCCGCCTCGAATCCGAGCTTTTATCAGCGAAAAAGGCGCTTCTTGCAGCCTGCCAAGAACTTACCGAAATACGACAAGCCTCGGCTACAGAGCTTCAGCAGCGGATCACAAAGGAGCTTTCGGAGCTTAATTTCAAGGACGCAAAACTGGAAATCAAGGTGACCCCTCTTCCCGCCCCTACCGAAAACGGCATGGACGATGTGGAAATTCTCATCGCCACAAACAGGGGCGAGCCCATGAAACCCCTTGCAAAGATTGCTTCCGGAGGCGAAATGTCCAGGATCATGCTTGCCTTTAAGAACGTTATCGGCTCCTGCGACAACATTCCGACACTTATATTCGACGAAATCGACTCCGGCATCAGCGGAATTACCGCCAGCATCGTGGGCAAAAAACTCAAAGAAATCGCAAGGCATCATCAGATAATATGCATTACTCACCTGCCCCAGATTGCTGCCTGTGGTAACAGCAACTACCGAATTTACAAAGAGACCGACGATAACAAAACTTATACGAATATCCAAAAGCTGTCTGCCGATGGCAGAATTGAAGAAATCGCAAGGCTTCTGGGAGGCAGCACGGTTACGGAAACCACCCTCGCAAGCGCACGCGAGCTTATTTCAAATTCCCAGTACCCTGTTTACTGAAAAATCGGCCGATTATCTAAATAAACAAAAAACGGAGCATTTTCCTTTGCGAAATTCATCGCGAGGTTCATTGCTCCGTTTTCTATTTTAATTTAATTTTATTTTATTTTCTGCTCTTTGCCTATCTGTTATTTATGGAAATATCCCAGTTTTCGATCTCCGTGTGGAGCAGCTTATGCGCCCGCTCTGACAGAGGCTTCCCTAAAAATTCCTCGTAGGTCAGCTTAACTGCCGGATTTTCGTGGGAAAATCTCAGCTCGTTTGTTCTGTCGGAGCTGTATAGC
>CAVGEP010000294.1:0-2355 GCA_963628105.1 Alistipes communis | reverse complement strand
CCTGCCAGATGCTCGATTATATCGAGTATCTGGCAGATATTTTAACCTTTGCGGAATTGGAGGTTTGCGTGAAAACCGTGGATATGATTCAAAAGGATGGAATGATCGACCGACTGGAAGAACGTCTGAAACGGCTTGCAAAGGAGGTGGATGCCCGTGGCGAAGCGGAAATCAGCTAATTTAGACGCACCCATCTGGTTTGACGGCACAAATATCAATGAGGCGCTGTTCTGTGATGAATTTCTGAGCAGCAGAAAAATCATCTTTGCCAACGGTGCGTTTTTCACGCCGGACGGCAGAGTAACCGACGATCTGCCGCTTCGGGGCGAAATTTATGAGGAGCTAAAGTGCTGCGCCGTGAACAATATCCCCCGTAAGATCACCAACATTCTGGAAGTGATGAAGCTGGCAGCTCATGTAGAGGACTTTGCGCCGGAGGCAGATAGAATCCATCTGGCAAACGGCACTTTGAAGCTGGACGGCAGCTTTACCGAGGGCAGACCGACCATTGTGCGGAGCAGACTGCCGGTGGCATACCGACCTAATGCACCGGTTCCCGTTCGGTGGCTTTCCTTTCTGGATGGACTACTTTACCCGGAGGACATTCCCACCTTGCAGGAGTTCATCGGTTATTGCCTGATCCCCAGCAACAAGGGGCAGCGCATGATGGTGATTAAGGGAAACGGCGGCGAAGGAAAATCGCAGATCGGCGCTGTGCTGGGTGCGCTTCTCGGCAGCAACATGAAGGACGGCAGCATCGGCAAAATCTCTGAAAACCGTTTTGCCCGTGCGGATCTGGAACACATTCTGCTGTGCGTCGATGACGATATGCGGATGGAGGCGCTGCGGCAGACCAACTATGTCAAGTCCATCGTGACCGCCCAAGGCAAGATGGATTTGGAGCGCAAGGGTAAGCAGAGCTATCAGGGGTGGATGTTCGCCCGCCTGCTGGCGTTCTCCAACGGCGATCTGCAAGCGCTTTATGACCGGAGCGACGGATTTTACCGCCGACAGCTTGTACTGACCACCAAGGAAAAGTTTGTGGGACGGGTAGATGATCCTGACCTTGCCGAAAAATGAAAGCAGAGGTTGAGGGTATCTTCCTGTGGGCGTTTGAGGGCTTGCAGCGGCTTGTTGCCAACAATTTCAAGTTCACGGAGAGCCAGCGCACACGGGATAATCGGGAGGCAGTCAAGCGAGATAACAACAACGTCTTTGATTTTCTGGAATCGGAGGGCTATATCCGGCTGAAAGCAGACTGCACCATCAGCTCCAAGGACTTGTACGAAATTTACCGGATGTGGTGCGAGGAAAACAATCTGACACCGCTAAAGCGCCGCAGCTTCAGCGACAGTGTGATTGCCAGTCAGAGCAAGTATAATCTGGAATACTGCAACAAGATCACCAACGCTGCCGGACGGCGTGTATGGGGCTTTTTCGGTATTGATGCGATTGCAAGACCCAATATAAACGGGTTTTCTGATGCCGCAGAGCGTACGTACGTACCGGAGGATTGTCGATGAATTTTTTCGCCGTCGTGCGGTGTACGTATGTACGCTTTGTTTTTCCCAAAACGCCACCATATAGGAAAAGCGCTGACTAGCAGAGCCTATATTTTCGGGCATAAATCAAGTCAAGTGAAATCCGCAAATTATTTGACTGATGGCAGAAATGGTTTTACGGAATCGCGCTTCTCGGAACAGCAAAGCAGATGCGCGGAAACATGGGAAATCACACGGTTTAGGGCAAAGTCACACGGAGCAGAAAAGTCGATAGGTGTCACCTGTGAACAGGACATCATAACGGCGATTCTGAGCGGGTTTGACGGCAATAGAATTTTTCACGATACAGCGAAGCGGATGCACCGGAGAGTGTACCGGCTTCGCTTTTTCATTATCTGAATTTTGGAGGGGATTTGAATATGAGTGTACGCAATGAGATTAAGGCGCAGATCATTCGCGCCGGTTTTACTATGCAGGAGGTTGTTGACCTGTTACATGATGAATACGGCTGGTCGGACAGCGTTTCCAATCTATCCGCCAAGTTGCAGCGGGAGAGCATCCGCTATAAGGAGGTTGTCGAGCTTGCCGACGCGCTGGGGTATGAAATTTACTGGGGTCCCCGCAAAGGCGATGCCTTTGTGGGGAGAGGAGGAGCAGCGGAACGGATGAACTCTGCCGCTTGCGGCGGAGTGAAGAATGTGGAGCTTGCGACGACGAGGCAGAAACGGAGGGAGAAATAAATGAGTAAGCCGCAGTTTGCGATTCTCCGCTTTGCCAAGTACAAAGGACCGGAGATTTCTAATATTGAGGCGCACAATGAGCGCACAAAAGAGGGATATGCCAGCAATCCGGA
>CAVGEP010000293.1:0-2364 GCA_963628105.1 Alistipes communis | reverse complement strand
CACCAAAGAGATTTCGAAAAATTCAAGGAGGAAAACAAAATGAACATCTCAAAAAAATCAATTAAAGCCAAATCAAAGAAGTGCCTTGCGCTCCTGCTGTGCACGGTACTCGTATTCTGTCTCGCCTCCTGCGGCGGCCAGGAGACATCTTCGGGCGATAACGCGGAGAAACTGAAGATCGGCATCATCAAATTCGGCGAATTCACCGCTCTCACCAATGCTACTCAAGGCTTTGTGGACGGTCTTGCGGAAGCAGGATATGTTGACGGCGAAAATATTACAATCCACGAGCTTTCGGCAGCGGCAGAAACAGGCAACTGCCCTACCATCGCAGATACCCTCATCAACGAAGAATCGGATTTGATTCTGGCAGTTGCAACTCCGGCGGCATCGGCAGTCAAGGAAAAGACTACAACGATCCCGGTGCTCTTCACAGCCGTTACCGACCCTGCAGCCTCCGGACTTGTTGAATCAAACGAGGCTCCCGGCGCAAACCTCACAGGTACATCCGACATGAACCCGGTATCCCAGCAGATTGCCCTCGGCAAGCAGCTTATTCCGGACGCGAAGAAGGTCGCCATCATGTATTGCTCAAGCGAATCGAACTCAAAGGTACAGGCAGACCTTGCCGCAGCGGCTATCAAGGAACAAGGAATGACATCAGTAGTTAAGACGATTTCCGCCATCGACGAGGCAAAATCTGCAATCGAATCCCTCAAGGGCCAGGTTGACTTCATCTATATTCCGACAGACAATACCCTCGCAGACGGCATGACAAGCGTAGCCATGGCAGCAAACGAATGCGGTCTTCCGACGATCGTAGGAGAATCCGGAATGGTCGGAAACGGCGCCCTTGCAACCTTTGGAATCAACTACTACGAGCTTGGTAAGACTACGGCAGCAATGGCAGTCAAAATTCTCAAGGGTGAGGCTACACCTGGCGAACTGCCTGTAGAATACCAGACATCCGAAGATATCCTCGAAATTGCAATAAATACGGAGACTGCAGAGGCATTGGGAATCACAATTCCGGAGGATGTTTTGGACAGCGCAACTATTTTCCCGGAAAAGTAAGAGGTAAAAGATGATGTCAACAGCGACAATTCTAAGCGGCGTTTCCCAAGGTCTTCTTTGGGCAATACTAACGCTGGGCGTATATCTTACATTCAGAATTCTTGACATCGCAGACCTTACCGTAGAGGGGACCTTCCCTCTCGGAGCTGCGGTGACGGTGGTTCTGATCAACGCAGGAATGCCGGCAGGCCTTGCGGTCCTGTGTGCAATCATTGCAGGTGCCCTCGCCGGTCTTGTGACGGGAGTCCTTCATACGGTATTTCAAATTCCGGCGATACTATCGGGCATTTTGACCATGATCGCGCTCTACTCGGTAAACATTAGGATCATGAGCGACAAGGCTACCGTGGCTCTTGAACAGCCTTCGGTGAAAACATGGCTTCTGTCCCTGCTCCCGGAAAATACGGCAAGCAGCACCGTTTCGATCATCCTGGGATGTACGGTATGCCTTTTGATCGTGGCAATCCTGTACTATTTCTTCGGTACCGAAATCGGCTGTGCGGTAAGAGCCACAGGAAGCAACCAGAACATGGCTCGCTCCCTGGGTGTAAGAACGGACCGCATCATCACCCTGGGACTGATGATTTCCAACGGCCTCGTGGCGCTTTCCGGCAGCCTCATCGCCCAGCTTGACTACGGCTCGGCACTCGTAACCATGGGACAGGGAACCATCGTAATCGGCCTTGCCTCCGTAATCATAGGCGAAGTAATTTTTATCAGAAAGGATATGAACTTTGCGCTCAAACTCCTTGCGGTTATCGCAGGTGCGGTAATATATAGAACCGTTATCGCCTGCGCACTCACATTCAGCTTCCTCAAGGCGACGGACCTGAAGATAATCACGGCGATAGTGGTGGCATTCGCCCTTGCCCTGCCTGTTCTTCAGCAAAAATCTGCCGAGGCCAAGCTCCGCAGAAAAAACAGGAGGTACGAAAATGCTTAGAATGGTCGAAATCGAAAAATCCTTCAATGTAGGAACCATAAACGAAAAGCAGATTTTCAAAGGGCTAAATCTAACCATAAACGACGGCGACTTCATTACCGTTATCGGTGGAAACGGCGCAGGAAAATCCACCATGCTCAACCTCATCGCGGGTGTCCACAAGGCAGACGGCGGGCGGATTTTCCTCGACGATGAGGATCTCACCTACCAAAGTGAAACGCAGCGCGCAAAATATATCGGCAGAGTTTTCCAGGACCCGATGATGGGCACGGCCCCGACCATGATGATCGAAGAAAACCTCGCCATGGCATACAGAAGAACGAAAAAGAGAACGCTTGCCTGGGGAA
>CAVGEP010000292.1:0-2367 GCA_963628105.1 Alistipes communis | reverse complement strand
TCCGCATTGGCACGGTCTGGGGGATTCCAGAGGACGCAGAGAAGCCAGCGGACGCGAGAATCAAGAACGGGAAGTATATCAAGAAGCCTGCCGAAAACGAAAAGTGAGCCGCAGATTATATCAGTGACTCTAACTCAAAATCGTGGTCGCTACTCGGTAGCTCCCTGACCGGAATCCCTTGATTTTATGGGGTTTTTCGGGTATTCTTAACTTAATATTTTTGCTTGTTCTCCCCATCAGTTCTCCCCGTTTTCTGAGGTGCTGATGTTGAGATAAATACGGAGACGTATCGAAGTGGTCATAACGGGACTGACTCGAAATCAGTTGATCCGCAAGGGTCCGTGGGTTCGAATCCCACCGTCTCCGCCAGAAATCACGCCAGTAGTCGGTTTTTCCGGCTGCTGGCTTTTCTTTTTCAGTTCGCTGCAAAGCCCAAACCATTGAGCATTGCGTCAGCCGAAGTCAGCTTCGAGCTGTAATCCAGATGTGCGTAAATGTTCGCCGTAGTTGAGAAGTCGCTGTGACCAAGCCATTCCTGAATCTGCTTCATGGGAACACCGTTTGCCAGAAGTAACGAGGCGCAGCTATGCCGGAGATCGTGATACCTGATCTGTCTCATCCCCTTCGCCTTGAGCAGCTTCGGAAAGCTCTCTGTGACGTAGTGGGGCTTTATCAGATCGCCAATCTCATTGACACATACATACTCAAGATAGTCCTTGATGTAGCTGCGTCCGCACAGGCGGCGGTTCTCCTGCTGTTCTTCTTTCAGTGCAAGAAGTCTTTCCCGCATGAAAGGAACAAGAGGCAGTGTTCTCATACTCGATTTGGTCTTTGTGGTGTCTGACGCAACCAGAACACGCTTGCCGTCGAGATCACAGGAAGTAACCGTGTGACGGATAGTGATGGTGTTCTGGTCAAAGTCGATGGCATCCCATTTCAGACCGATTGCTTCACTCCGGCGCAGACCGTAGAACGCACCGAACAGAATCGGAAGCTCAAGTTTGCTTCCTTTTGCAGCCTCGAAAAGAGCGTTGACCTCATCGGCATCATAGAAGCTGCCGACGTAGCGGTCTTTCTTCGGACGCTCAACCTTATCCGCCGGGTTTACATCAATCAGGTCAATCTTCACGGCATACTTGAGAGCCTTGTGAATGTTGGCGTGATAATGAATGACCGAGGATGGGCTGACACGCTCAAGCTCACTCAGGTAAAACTCCTGAATGTCTTTTGCGGTCAGGTTCTTGAGCGTCACTTCCTTTTCGCGGAAGTACGGTGCTACGATCTTCTTAACCGTAGTCGAGTATGAAGCGAATGTCGGGACTGCAACCGAGCTTTTGATGATGTCGAGCCACTTTTCCATATAGTCCGCGAACAGAATGTCTCCGTTCATGACCTTCGGCTCTTCGGGATTGAAATTGCGTCGTGCGTCCATCAGGATCGCTTCGGCGCGTTTTTTGTTTCCCTTCACGGTAAGCCCGGTGGAAATCCACTTGGTCTTTCTTTTTCCGAGAGAATCGGTGTAGTTCAACACGGCGTAGTAATATCCGCTTTTTTCGCGGAGATGTCCTGCTACCATAATTATCCTCCTTCATTGTAGCAGAGACACCTACCTGATACCGTGCTTCTATTATACCAGAACCGGGTTCGAATTGGAGGACCTCTGCCGAACATTTTTTGTAAACAAATTGAGTCCAAGCCTTATGCCGTGACTGCTTCTCCGCATCCGATGCAGAGAAATGTGAAAAGATGAGCCTTCGGAATACGATAGGCTCTGCCGACCTTGAGACAACAGATTTTGCCTTCCCGCAGGATGCGGTAGCCGGTCTTTGTGCTGATGCTGAGTATTTCGCACATCTGCTCAATGCTCATCACATCGGGATAGTCTTTCAGCATGAGCTTGTAGGCATCGCGCTGAGAAATGGTTGATGCGGTATTCACCCGTCTCACCTCCACAAGATTTGATTTTGCCTTATCAGCAAAAGGATAGGCAGCAGTCCTTTTTGAATAGACTGCTGCCCATAGTTTTTGATGATAAAGCCCTTTCGGGCGTTTTCATATTGTTTATCCTTCCGGCATATTTGCAGCTCGCGCCCCTGCCGAATCGGGAATGCTGCGGACTACCAATGGTCAATCGGTATCATGGGACTCTCACCCCTCCGAGGATCGCTCCGAGCCGCCCCTTCAAAGAAAAGACGGAAGTATCATTATACCCGGCATCTGCATCGTCGCAAGCAGCCGCACCACACGGCTGTTATAGCTCTCCGGTGGTCGCTCACTCCCTTTCGGGAGGTCTTGGCGTCGGAAGCTGTGTTGCTTCGCAGAAGCGGAAAGATCCGCAGCACTGAACTATTCAGTTTTCAAGGAGCA
>CAVGEP010000291.1:0-2375 GCA_963628105.1 Alistipes communis | reverse complement strand
AGATGTACGGAGCCATCTTAGGGTTCCATCTTCTTGTCTGGTGTCCGAAATGTACACCTGCTTCGAGTAATTGTTTCATTGAAATTACTGCCATTTTTGTTCCTCCTGGTTTTTCCTTCCACCGCCTGCGAGCAAAATACCGCTTGCCGGCCTCAACCTGTGCAGCTTGCTGCTGTTAAAGCCCGATTTGCATCCTTATTTCAGGAATTCGCGGCAACCATCTCAAGAGAGCGGTGTGCTAAATTTTCGTGATATGCCGGATCGACATACCACATTGCATTATACAATAAATTTTCTCTGTCTGCAAGCCTTTTGGACGTAATATTCTCAATAATTCAAGGTTTTTTTCAGATAATTTGCGAAGGTCTGCTTTGCCCTGAGAAAGCTTCCTCTTCCGAGCAAATATTCTCCGCCGTCTCTGAAGTAGATGACCTGATCCTTCATCGAATTGACATAATCAAAATTGACCAACATTCCATTCGTGCAAAGAAAAAACCTGATGTCATTTTCGAAATATCCTATAAGCTCGGAAATCTTCGCATAGATCCAAAATTCCTTGCCTTCGGTAACAACCTTTGCCCTCCTGCCGCTGCTTTCTATATAAATAATATCATTGAGAGAAACCTTGCAGCAATCCCAGCGGTTTATGATCGGTATAAACTTCTCCATCTTGCATACCTCCTGCACCCTTGTCGTAGTAACGTCCGTCAGCGCCTCCATAATCTATATGATTCCTGTAACCATTATCGCATATTTCCAAGAAAAAAGGCGAAAAATGTTTCGTCATTTTTCGCCATAATTCGTCAATTTTCGGGCACAATTTGCCGTGCCACATTCGCAGGCCTCGTATAATCAGCCGCAGGGTCCTACATTGCCTTTGATTTTATCTCGTCAAGGAGCTTCTCGGTGAAATCTTTTACCGACATTTCTCCGAGTTCACCGGCCTTGCTAGAACGAACTGTCAGAGTGCCTGCCTGTGCTTCTCTTTCGCCGATTACGCAGATATAGCTGTCTCTCTCATTTCTTGCCTCGCGGAGCTTATATCCGATTTTCTCGTTGCGGACGTCAACCTCCACGCGAAGTCCTGCTTCTTCCAGCTTCTTTGCGACCTCCTCGGCATAAGGCGCGAATCTTTCGGTTACGGTAAGGAGCTTAACCTGTACCGGAGCCAGCCAGAGCGGGAATTTGCCCGCGCAGTGCTCAATAAGGATACCGATAAATCTTTCTATTGAACCGAAGATAACCCTGTGGATCATGATCGGTCTGTGCTTTTCTCCGTCCGGTCCCACATAGGTCAGGTCGAAGCGCTGCGGCATCTGCATGTCGAGCTGGATCGTTCCGCACTGCCAGGTTCTTCCGATGGAATCCTGGAGGTGGAAGTCAAGCTTCGGACCGTAGAATGCGCCGTCGCCCTCGTTGATTACGAAAGGAACCCCCATCTCCTCGATGGCATTTCTGAGGGCATTCTCCGCCATTTCCCATTCCTCGTCCGTTCCCATGGAGTCCTCCGGTCTTGTCGAAAGCTCAACATGATACTCGAAACCGAAAAGCTTATATACATCGTCGCAGAACTTTGCAACTGCCTTAATCTCGTCATTTACCTGCTCAGGCAGCATGAAGATATGCGCATCGTCCTGTGTGAAGGTTCTTACTCTCATAAGCCCGTGAAGCGCTCCCGAAAGCTCATGTCTGTGTACCTGGCCGAGCTCTCCGCAACGGATCGGGAAGTCCCTATATGACCACATTTTTCTCTTATATACCAGCATGGAGCCCGGGCAGTTCATCGGCTTGATCGCATAATCGTCTCCGTCTATCTTGGTGAAGTACATGTTATCCTTGTAATGATCCCAGTGGCCGGAGGTTCTCCAAAGCTGCTCGTTGAGTATGAGCGGCGTCTTTATTTCTTCGTATCCTCTCTTCTTGTGTTCGGCTCTCCAGAATGCCTCGAGCTCGTTTCTGATGATCATGCCCTTCGGCAGGAAGAACGGGAATCCCGGTCCCTCGTCGGTAAGCATGAAAAGGTCCATCTCCTTGCCGATCTTGCGGTGGTCTCTCTTCTTGGCCTCCTCCAGCTTTGCAACATACTCGTCTAATTCTTCCTGAGACGGGAAGGCCGTCGCATAAATTCTCTGCAGCATCTGTCTGTCAGAATCGCCTCTCCAGTATGCGCCTGCAACGCTCATAAGCTTGAAAGCCTTGATCTTGCCCGTTGACTCCATATGTGGTCCCGCGCAAAGATCGGTAAAATCGCCCTGCGTATACATGGTTATAACCGCATCCTCCGGCAGATCCTCGATGAGCTCAACCTTGTAATCCTGGTTTCTTTCCTTGAAGAATTTTAGGGCGTCCTGCCTGGAAACTTCGCTGCGCTCAAG
>CAVGEP010000290.1:0-2382 GCA_963628105.1 Alistipes communis | reverse complement strand
CTCTGAGTTCTTTCCCGTATTTATATTATACACCTGAACGATGAGTTGTAAAGCGTCAACTTCGTTTTTTTGCCTCTCCCCGCGAAAAGAATCCGAAAGTTTCAATTCCTGATATGCCGGGAAATCTTTCATACCGTTGTAAAAGACAACGAATTGAGGGCGAGGGATCATCAGCTTTTTCTCTCTATAAAGCTGCGAGGTGTCGATCATCCGCTTTAGGACCGTGGATATGTAAAGTAAGTCCCGAAGCGGCATATTCTCGTTGATGCTGGACTGGTGCTCCACCAGCACCACAAATCGATTGTCCATCACAAAGGCGACGTCGTTTTTCAGGGTACGAAAGAGCACATCTTTGATGGTCACGATGTCGATGGGTGTATTTTCGTCATAGTCCGTATCAAAAAGAGCGTTATAAAGCTCGATGAGTTTCGACTTATCGTGAAAAATCGTGACAAAGACGGAATCTTTGTAGGTGCGGGCGATTTCCGGTGGTCCCGGCGCTGCACTGTTTTTTGTTTTCATCTTGAAATTCTCCTTGTAAAATTACTTGCGACCGACCGCCCCACAGGCGGCAAGGCAGCCGTCGTATTACTTTTGCTTAGATTTTAGGATAATAGTACTATTCGTGTAATTATATTACATTGTATCGAAAAGTTTGTCAACACATATTTTTACAATGTTAGAAATGATTTTCGCGCGGCGCAAAAAAACTAAAAGGTATTGACAGTGTACTATGCGTTGTGGTACACTTGGGTTGCAAAAGGGATTTACTTATAAATATTGCAGAAAGGAGTTTCGTGTATGTTTCAGCTTGACTTGAAAAGCCGAAAATCCATCTACGAGCAGGTGATTGACAATCTGAAAGAGCTTATCATGACCCGGGCGCTTGCAACAGACGAAAAGCTGCCCTCGGTCCGAGAGCTTTCCAAGACCATAACCGTCAATCCAAACACCGTCCAAAAGGCATATCGAGAGCTTGAACGGCAAGGATATGTTTACACCACAAACGGAGTGGGGACCTTTGTGGCAGACATCGGCGGCGTTCGTCCGGATATGAAAGCACTGGAACTTGCAAAAGCCAAGTTTGACGACGCTTTCCGTCAGCTACTCTTCTTGGGGCTTAGTTTTGAAGAGGCAAAGAACATGGCTTTGAACATTATAGAAGAAAGGAGGCCGGCAAATGATTAAACTTCAAAATGTCACAAAGCGCTTCGGGGACTATATTGCGCTGGATGACTTTAGCCTAACGGTTCCAAAGGGTTCGGTTTACGGACTGATGGGACTGAACGGCGCGGGGAAGACCACCATCATCAAACACCTTGCGGGATACCTGGTGCAGGATGAGGGGCTGGTTACCATCGATGACGAAGAAGTGATAAGCAACGAAAACATAAAGAGAAAAACCGCGATAATCCCGGACGAGCTTTTCTTTTTCAGAGGATATTCGCTTAACGAAATGGGGAAATATTATAAGCGGATATATCCGAGCTGGGAAGAGAATCGTTTTCGGGAAATGATCGAGGATTTCGGGCTGAATGCGAAGGCAAATCTTGCGAAATTTTCAAAGGGGATGAAAAAGCAAGCGGCATTTTGCCTTGCCATGGCTACCATGCCCGACTATCTCATTCTCGACGAGCCTGTGGACGGGCTGGATCCTATCGTGCGCCACAAGCTCAGACACTATATCATGGACGATGTTGCCGACAGGCAGCTGACGGTGCTGGTTTCCTCCCACAATGCGAAGGAAATGGAGGACATCTGCGACTACATCGGTATCATCGCAGGGGGCAAGATGATTTTCGAGGGAGACCTTTTGGAGCTGATGCCAACCTCCATCGAGGAAATATTTATCGAAAAGCTGGGAGGTGAGCGCCATGAAAAATAAAAATTTGTTTGCGCTTTCCCCCGCCCTTATGATCGAAAACTTCCGAATGTACTGGTACATTCCGGCCCTTTCGCTGGTGCTGTACTTCTTCGGCGGGATTTTTCCGATTATCGTCAATTACGACGACCTATATAAGATCAGCTACACGATTTCGAACAATTTTCAAAATCTCAGCTGGGTGTTTTTGCCGTTGCTTATTTTCGTGCCGCTGGTGGCTGCCTGCGTGATGATGAGCTTTTTCCACAAGGGAAATCGGGCATTCGCCCTGCACGCGCAGCCTTACAGCAAATCTCGGCTGTTTAACTCGCAGATTTTCACGGGCTGGCTGATGTGCGTGCTTCCACTGCTTGTGATGAGCCTCCTTTATCTTTTGCTGATGAAAGAGGTTACGCCGGATGCAAGTTCTTCCTTATATAAAGTAAGCGATTACAGTCTTGCTGCAGAAAATGTCTATACAGCGGGGGCCGTCCTTGGCTGGCTGGGAGACTCCCTTGTAA
>CAVGEP010000289.1:371-2388 GCA_963628105.1 Alistipes communis | reverse complement strand
ACGCAGCACCTCGTCCATGGTCATCAGCTTGCGCCGACCGACACCGCTGGTTTCCCGGTATTCAGGCGTGTAATTGGATACACGCCATGTTCCAAGCTGTTTGGCTTTACTGGTGACAGAGATACTGGCCTCGCCGGTCCGGTCGGAAATAAATTCCGCAGTCAGGGCATCTGTGCAGCCAAGAAAAAGCTGCACATCGCAGTTGCCCAGAATTTCCTGCCACTGGTTGTAGGGATAGCGGTTCTGAAGACCTGCTAAGTTCTGGAACACGCATGACATAGACAGGTTTCTGGACCGAATGACCGAAATTTTCCTGGATAGATCAGGGATCACTCCACAGGCACACAGCTCCTCACCAAGCACATGAACAGGGACCGGAAGCGCCCCACCGGGACAATGTTCATCTGCATAGCGAACTAGACGGATGAACACGAAGGAAAGAAACAGGGAAGAGAGAAAGTCAAAGGAGCTGTCCTGATCGCTGGTAATGCAGTAATATGCACACGGTTGTTTGCCTGGAAGTTCCAAATCAATCTCGTTATAGGCTGTGATATTACGGATATCTTTGTTTTGGAAAACCTGCAATCTGGAGCCGAGACCGATGATAACGCCGCCGCGCACACCCTCTGACGCCTGCTTAAAAATGCTGTATGGCGCTTTGGCAGGATGCGTAACCGGAAGAACATCGAAAAGCGCGTTCAATTCCTGTGCGGAACTGGCGGCAATCAACTGATACACCTCGCCGATATTTTGCTTTTTCTTGGGATAGCTGGTGGAAACATAGAGGACCAGCGCTTTGAGCAGATTCATTTCGGCGCTGTCCCAGAAGTGGTCGCGTTCCTCGCCGCCGGTATTCTTGATGATGACGTCACAAAAAAGCTGGGCCATCAATTCCTGACCGCCGACTTCCGCAAGACAATTCCATGAATCGGAGGCTGATGGTGTGACCAGATTGAACACACGGACGGTGTAGCCCTGATCCCGCAGATATTCGCTGGTCTTTTCGTACAATTCGGATTTGGGGTCACAGATCACAAGGCTTGACTTCCGCGCCGCGCATTGGAGAATCATGTTGACGCAAAAGGCTCTTGTCTTCTTGGAGCCGCTGGCGCCGTAAACCGCAAGATTCCCGTTAAATCGAGTCTTTGGAGGAATACAAATGACCTGATGATCCAGCTCTCCGAGAATCGTACCGGAATGCTTGCGAATATCCGGAACAAGATCAAGAACCTCCGTCAGTTCCTTGCGGGACATAAACCCTGCGGTGCCGTAGGTTCCCTTGTTGGAATAGACAAGGTTGCGCCGCCGGTCGTATTCGCCGCCTTCGCTGTAGCCCATCCGCATGACCATGAGGATCAGCAGCGCCAGCGCACCGATGCAGAGGCCGAGGCCATACAGCCCATACGGAAAGTGGAAGGCTGCCGCAAGGCAGGGAAAGAATCCGGCATCTGGGAATGCAGGAGAAGTTCCGAACACGGCGCCGGCTTCCTGCCATGTACGATAATTGGAAAAAAGCTGTGAAAGGTAGCCGCTCCCATAGAGCAGCGCCAGCGCAGCGATTGGAATGATGATAAAAAGCTGAATCAGCTTCTTTTTAGGAATAGAGCACGCTCCTTTCAAACTGTTGAAAATCAATGCTTTGCAGCATCACACACTGCCCGCAGATTTCCCGCAAGGTTTCTTCCTGGTAATCGAAGCAGATCAATGTCCCCGTCATTCCGTGCAGCTCCAGCGCGGTATCGAAACGCCGGATGCGAGGAAAATCACAGGTGTAGGCGAATAGAACAGGATTCCCCTCGCTGTCAATGGCGTCGTTCTCGACGCGCCAATTTGGTATCCCCTCATGGAGCCCGTCTGCAAGGATTGCATCGAGCGTCCTGCGCTGCTGCACATCGCATAAGAGGCGAAGGATCACTTCGCCATAATGGTCATTGGTCAGATAATAGAAATGCGGAAAGCTGCCATCCAGCAGGAAGTAACTGTGTGCATCCGGCTGCATCAGGATAGAAAGCTGTTC
>CAVGEP010000289.1:0-361 GCA_963628105.1 Alistipes communis | reverse complement strand
AAAGTTGTTCCATGGTGGATCCGAACACGATCCCGGAAATCTCCGCGTCGGGCATGACCCCTTCGGTTTGCAGCAGAGCTTTGAACCGCAGCTCAGCCTTGTACTCCCATTTCATCTGCGCTTTGGCGGTGTTATAGGTCAAAAAAATACCGCCATCCGTCAGCAGGATGCCGGTTGCGCGTGAACTTTTGATTTTCGCCCCTTGCGGGCCGATCTCCTTAACCTCTCTGGAGGTGTAATAGGCGGGGATTGCCGCACTTTGGCTGGCAGCGGAAAAAGGAGCCTTTTCCCATGGAAAGGCCGGAATGTCAGCGTTGTGCATGATGGTCAGGATCTCAGCCATCCGGTGAAGCCGGAGCCG
>CAVGEP010000288.1:1970-2394 GCA_963628105.1 Alistipes communis | reverse complement strand
CTGTCAGAACAGTCGGCAATAGGCCGACTGTTCTTTTTTGTTTGGAGCAATGACAAAGGATTTGATTCATGATATAATAACAGCAAGAATCTATCCTATCAGCAGGAGAACATGTATGGAAAAGAATAAAATCTATCGAGCAGAAATCATTGCATATGCAGGCGATGGATCTTCAATTGCTCGTATTCACGATATGGTCGTTTTTGTGCCCGGCGGCGCAGTCGGCGACCAATGCGATATTCGCATCGTAAAAATCGCAAAAAATTATGCGTTCGGACGCATCGAACGCATTTTTATCAAATCTAAACATCGGATCGAGCCGGAATGTCCTCATGCCTCCAAGTGCGGCGGATGCTGCTATTGGCATATCTCTTACGATGAAGAACTGCGCGCAAAATCCAAAAAAGTACAGGACGCCATGCAG
>CAVGEP010000288.1:0-1960 GCA_963628105.1 Alistipes communis | reverse complement strand
ATCATTATCGCAATAAGGCACAATATCCGGTCGGCATGAAAGACGATACGATTATCACCGGTTTTTATCGTGCCCGCAGCCATGATATTATTCCCATGGAGCATTGTCTGATTCAGACCGAGCTGGCAGACAATTTGGTCAAATGCGTGCGCGACTGGATGACAGAATATCATGTTGCACCATATAATGAAAACACCCATAACGGTTTGATTCGTCATGTGTATGTGCGTTCCGGCTTTGCTACCGGACAGGTTTTGCTGTGCATCGTGACCAAATCTGCCAAACTTCCCGCTGTCGGTGAACTGATTCAAGCGGCTCGTCAGGCAGTTCCCGGTCTGTGTGGTATTGTTCTGAACATCAATAAAAAAACCGGCAATGCCATTTTGGGCGACCGCTACATTACTCTATGGGGCAATGACACATTGGAAGATGTTCTGTGCGGCAATCGTTTTCAGCTCTCTCCTGCCGCTTTCTATCAGATCAATCGTGCGCAGGCAGAAAAACTCTATGAGGCCGCTCTGCAATATGCAGAGCTTGACCAGACCAAAACGGCTCTGGATCTTTATTGCGGTGCAGGTACCATTACTCTTGCTCTGGCGCACAGCGCAAAGGAAGTGATTGGCGCAGAGATTGTTCCACAGGCAGTGGAAAACGCCAAACAGAATGCCAAGCTCAACTACATCACTAACGCGCGGTTCATTTGTGCCGATGCCGGTCAGGCGGCAACCCATCTCGCTGAAGAGGGCACTCGACCGGATGTCATTGTCGTTGACCCGCCGCGCAAGGGCATGGATCAGGCAACGATTGACGCTATCGGTGTGATGGCTCCGGAACGCGTTGTGTATGTCTCCTGCGATCCTGCCACCCTTGCCCGCGATGTCAAGCTGCTCGGTGAACAGGGATATCAGTTGAAAAAGTATAAAGTATATGACCTCTTCCCGCGAACATTTCATGTGGAGACGGTAGTATTGATGTCAAGAGTAAGCAAATAAAGGTCGAAAATGCCCGGAAATAAAGGGATTTCTACTATTCAGGCAAGCAAATGCCGGACGGTGGAAATCCCTTTTTGTTATCACGGAAACAAATCAATCGCTTTGTTTGGAAAAGGTTGAGAATACAGATTTGCTTTCGGTAGGTCGAGGATACAGGTTAACTGTTTTGACTCGTAGGGTCGAGAATACAGATAAACTGCGTATGAAGCCAAGGCAAGACACAGGGAGTCAGGATGGCTCCTGTCACGAAACGAGCAAAACAGTATGGAAATAGGTCACTTTTGATAGGTTGAGACAAGAAACAACTTTTTCGCCTGTTGAGAATATAGGACTATTGTCAGGTTGATATGATACCTAAAAAGTAGACATAAAAAAATAGGACACCTTGATGTATAATAAAAGAGTCAAGGAGTTGAAGGGAAATGGGAAAATACCAGTTTAGTTACGAAGAAAAGATTACCATCATTCGAGAGCATGAGGAAAGCCATAAGACATTAAAAGCGATATGTGAAGAATATGACATCAGCAAAAGCTATCTGTGTTACATCCTCCGCGACTACCGTCAAAACGGCAAAGAATCGCTGAAAAACACAAAATATTACTCAGCGGAATACAAATTAAAAGTAATTAAACGCCACTTTGAGGATGGTATATCCGTTGCTGATCTGACGAGAGAAACCGGAATCCAATACCGTATGCTCAAGCAGTGGTTTCAGGACTACCAAAAGCGAGGAGCAGAAGGACTGAGTACCCGCAAAAGAGGCAGACCGAGAAAGCCGCAGCCAAACACACCCGAAGAAAAGATACGCCAATTAGAAATGGAAAACGAGGTATTACGGGCTTTTCGGGAAGAGTGCGAAAGGTGGGATGCAAAGAACTCCGGTACAAAGTGATTCATCGTTTCAGAGATCGCTTTACGGTTGAAGAACTCTGTAAGCTGCTTGAAGTATCTCGCAGCGGATATTACA
>CAVGEP010000287.1:0-2403 GCA_963628105.1 Alistipes communis | reverse complement strand
GGACAGTACATCTGGCGAGCAATCCATTCGAGATTCTTGCGTTCAGATTTCACAGTATTCAGTCTCCTTTTTTCCGAAGGTGCGGCAACCGCTCCCTCCTGTATTCTTTGGGGCTTTCCTGCTTTTGTCAGAATCTTTACTGTTGACGGAACTTTTTTCGCTCAGCACGAACATTTTTTCGCCTTTTCTATTGACACACGAACATTCGTGTGTTATACTATATTCACGAACAGGATTTCGTGCTGTGGTTCTATTATACACGAACACAAATTCGTTGTCAATAGATTTTCACGAAAAAGTGTTCGTGTTACGAAATCTTTTTTTGAGGAGTGAGAATCATGGCGTTCAAAGATCGTTTGCGGGATATGCGGGTGCAAGCCGGAATAACGCAAAAAGGTCTGGCTTCCACAGTCGGCATTACCGAACGGAGCATTCAGAACTACGAGTTAGGGACAAGAAAACCCAATAATATGGAGGTTGTGCAGAAAATTGCAGATGCCCTGCACACCACCACAGAATATCTGCTCGGCAGTGAAGGAACTTTTATAATCGAGGCACACGAAAAAGGCGGTGCAAAATCCGCACGGGATGTAGATGAACTGATTTCCGAAGTGTCTGCCCTTTTTGCAGGCGGAACCCTGGACGAGAACGCCAAAGAAGGCGTTATGGCAGCCATCAACCGTGCTTATTGGGATGCGAAGGAGAAAAACAAAAAATACACTCCGAAGAAGTATCGCAAATAAAAGTCCGCTTTATTGTACAGTCAATCGTGTATCATACTTCTTGGTAAAGGGGGTGTAATCATGAATCAGCAACAATGCGCCGAAATCGGCGAAAAACTTGTCCGGCGCTTCAAGACACGCGACCCCTTTGTCATTGCAGACGGGCTCGGCATTCAGGTTTACGACAACTGTGAAATGGGTGATCTGAAGGGGTTCTACAAGGTCATCAAACGGAATCGTTGCATTTTCCTCAGCAAGAACCTGTCGGAACGCGAAGCCGCTCTGGTCTGCGGACATGAAATCGGGCACGACCAGGCACATCGGCTATCTCTGAACACCCTGCAGTATTTTCCGGAGTTCACGCTCTATAACATGGCAACGCGGCAGGAATATGAAGCAAATATCATTCTGGCGACCATTACGCTGGATGACAGAGAAATTCTTAACTACCTTAAGCATTATGAGTATGATGCGGAGCAAATTGCCCGCGCCATGAACTCGGACATCAATCTGATCGCATTAAAAATATCCCACCTCATCGAGATGGGATATAACCTGCGGGGGATTGAGAGTAATTCAAGGTTTTTGAGATAAGAAAACAGGTTCGGAGCCATCAGGTTCCGAACCTCTTGGTATTATATTACGATTCCCTCTTTTTCCTCCGCTTCATGTAGAAACGCTTTAAGAACCGGAGTCGGGATGGCATAGTTCATCAAGGAACCGTCCTTCTGACCGAGAGTACACATCCCGATGACTTCGCCATGCGCATTGAAAAGAGGTCCGCCGGAATTGCCGCCGACCGTGGGTGCGGAATACATGATATAACGCTCACCGGAAATGAAGCGCTCCCGGTCGCTCACAATGCCGTCCAGCATGCAGATGCCCTGTCCTTTACTGTTGCCGATGGCGTAGACCTTTTCCCCGATGGTCACATCCCCGTCGGAAAAAGTGATTGCAGGTGCGGCAAGGTCGTCCGATACGATCAGCGCCATATCCCGCCGCACATCGGCGTAAACGATGTCAAACGCGATCCGCCGCTTGTCCGCCGTTACTCCGGTCAGACTGTCCGCCGCCTGCACACGGGTGGCGGTTTCTTTTGTAAATACCACATGGGCATTCGTCAGTACATAACCGCCCGGCAGAACCATGCCGGTTCCGCTCCCGATGCAGTCGCCCTTGTCGGCGGTCAATTCAATCACACTGTTTCGGTTGCGGCGGTAAATTTCCGGTGCATCCAATGTGTCGGAGGACGGGACGGGCACCGCCTTTTTCAGTTTTGCGGCTTGCTCCGTGGCAGCACGCTTTTCTTCTCTCGCTTTGCGGGCAAGATACGCCGTTTCGGTGGAAAAGGTCTCCCCGCACGCTTCGCAGCGGTATGTATAGAACACATTCCCGTCGGTCAGCTTGTGCGAAATCAGTTTCAATGCGCCGCTCCCGCAGGAGGCGCAACTTTGCGCTTTATAGTCCATAGTTCCCCTCTCTGTACGCCTTGAATTTTTCAAGTTCTTCCGGCGTAATGACATTCCGCGACGAGGAAAGAACTTTGTTGCAATCCTCGCGCGTAATCCTTTGCGCCTCGCCCGTCAGCACTTCCCGCTTGTATGGCTCCAACTTGATCTTCTCGCAAATGGCGGTCACATCTCCGCCACCGTAGCCCTCCAGCGCCCATGCCAGCTTGGAA
>CAVGEP010000286.1:0-2417 GCA_963628105.1 Alistipes communis | reverse complement strand
TCTCAGCGGGTATATAGCAATTACGAATGTGGGGATTTGGATAATCCCACATCCATTCTTATCGAGCTTGCAAGGTTTCACAATGTTTCGACAGATTATTTGCTCGACCTGACGGACTGCAGGGAGCCGTATCTGAGAACTTTGAAGAACGAGGCGCCTGCCGCCGCGCAGCCGCAGAAGAGGCAGGATGGCAGAAGTCGCACACAGGAAGGCTGGTAGACAAAGGCCTTTCATTTTTTTCTGAAATCCTCTGAAATCCTCTGAAATATTTTGAAATCTGTCCGAATCCGATTGACAAATATCCCATAAACGACTATATTATAGCAGTCATTAGAGATTTAACAGAAGCCAGGCAAGGAATTTGGAACAAAGAGCCGTGGTATGGGATTTGTTCGGAAAGGAAAGAGCAGGATGAATAAACATAATTTCGCAGATTCTTTGGCAAGTTCTATGAGGGAGTGGAGCCTTTATGTAGAAGCGTTTTTGAAGTGGCTGGTGGTTGCAGGGCTTATCGGAGGTGCGGGCGGCATATTGGGCGCAATCTTTCATCACAGCATCGAGGCGGCTGAAAATGCACGAAATACCAATCCATGGTTACTTTGGATGCTTCCGGTTGCGGGGCTTATTATAGTAGGATTCTATGAATTGACGAAAACCGAGGGTCTAAGCACAAACCATGTCATTCGGGCGGTTCACAAGGGCAAACGTCTTTCGGTGATGCTGATACCTGCGATTTTTGTGGGAACGGTGCTTACCCATCTTTGCGGAGGCAGCGCAGGCAGAGAGGGCGCGGCGCTGCAGATGGGCGGAACCATCGGCCAGTGGATCGGCAAGGGGCTTCATTTGGACGACAGCGACCTTAGAATTGCAACCCTTGCAGGGATGGCTGCATTCTTTTCGGCAATATTCGGAACGCCCCTTGCTGCGGCGGTATTTGCGGTAATGGTAATCAGCATCGGCATCCTGTATCATGTGGCGCTGGTTCCCTGCCTTATTGCATCACTTTGTGCGTATTTTGTCAGCACCTCGCTGGACACAAAGCCCGTGAAACTCAGTATTGACGTGCCGGAGATTGCCCCGGAAATGTTTCTGAGGGTGATCGTACTTGGAATTCTTTGCGCATTGGTTTCGATTCTCTTCTGCTACATGATGCACTCCGCTGCGAAAATCATGGCGAAGAGATTACCGAACCCGTATATCAGGGTGATTGCAGGCGGCCTTGCTATAATTGGGATGACTTATATTTGCGGGACGAGAGACTATAACGGCGTAGGTATGCAGGTCATTGCAAATGCCGTGGAAGGAGGGAGGGCCGAGCCCCTTGCATTTTTGCTGAAAATGCTTTTTACTGCCATAACTCTGGCCGCAGGATTTAAGGGCGGGGAAATCGTTCCGGCATTTTTCGCAGGAGCGACTTTTGGCTGCGTGGTCGCGCCGCTTCTTGGAATTCCCGCAGGCTTCGGGGCTGCAATAGGGCTGATTTGCGTATTCTGCGGCGTTACTAATTGCCCGATTTCTTCGATCTTTCTTTCGATTGAGATATTTGGGGCGGAGGGAATGCTGTACTTTGCCGTGGCTTGCTGCATATGCTATATGATGTCGGGATATAATGGGATTTATTCCAGCCAGATGATCATGTATTCGAAGCGCAAGGCAAAATTCATCAACGCTTATACCAACGGGAAAAAGAACGGCGACGCATAGGCAGACGTTCTGCCCGCAAAGCCATAAAAAGCCATAAAAAGATATACAAAGATAATATGTTTTTTTACAGTTCAGCCTTGAAAAAATCGACGATTTCTCCCATGAGATATTCCTTCAATTCGGACTTCTTATAGCTCATTTCGTAGCCGTGGTAATTATCGGTTGTAACCGTGATTACGCGGCTATTTTTGTAGGAAGCGGCGCACGCAAGACTCGTCCCCTCGGTCACAACATGGTCCAAGGTGTTGGTTATTACAAGAACCGGCTTATCGGCAAATTTATATCCGAAGTCGCAAGGGTTGTAATCCTCAAATTCTCGGAACCAATCGGGGGTAAGCTTCAGGCCCTGGTACTCCGTAAAACCGTTTTTTTGGGCATTTTCCTTTAGTTTATCCCATTTTTGACTGCCACCGACGTAATAAATCATAGCATTTTCGTTACCTGCGGGAGCTACCATGGCAAGAGCCTTGTAATCAAAGCCTCCGGCGCTTTCGTTTGCCATTTTCATCACCACTCTGCCGCCCATGCTGCGTGCATAAAGCCCGATACGCCCGCTGTCAATATCGTGATTTTCGCACATGTATTGGATTGCGCAAAGCATTGCATCTTCCATGCTTGCAAGATCATATAGATTCGTCTTTTTCGCATCTTTTTCGGGGCGGGTACGAGGGTTAAAATCCATGCGAACTGCGGCAATACCTGCTCGTGCAAGC
>CAVGEP010000285.1:0-2417 GCA_963628105.1 Alistipes communis | reverse complement strand
GCAATACAGTTGCGTCTTAATGTTTGAACTCGAACATTCTGATGCAATGAATCAGTGTTGCACTGAGCTCCTGGAAGGATCTTCGTCAAAGATATTTCTTGCCGCCCCTGTTATTGGAAAATTCGGACGGTTTCACCGCTACTGCTCCAGGCTGTCGGGATTCAGCATGAAGTCAGAGGTGCTCATAATCAGCACACCGCTTTCATTATAGTACGGGGCTGGTGCATCTTTGGTAATGCTTTTCCCTCACAAGGCTTGAATTGCACAAGGGCAAATCAGCACCTTCTCTCCGGAATCCGACGGCAAATTTTCCGCTGTTCTCGAGAAAAATGGGACAAAGTCGGGTGCTGCGGTGTATAATAAGTGAAAAGCCAATCCAGCCTGGAAAATCGTCTCAAAGGAGAGAATACGATGGGAACATATAATACTTTACTTGTGGAAGCGAGAAACCGGAGAAGCGAGGGTATGACGGTCGAGCAAGCAATGGCTCAGGCACGCAGGGACTTCGCACTGACAGGTCTCGTAGTCGAGAGAGATGCCGATGGTAATGCGGTCGATCCTGTTGAAAACCCCACCGGCGCACAGATGCAGCAGGCACTGAAGGACTATTCGCGAAGCCTTAAAGGATACGCCCCGGACTATGTTTCGCCGAATTTCACGCCGGAGCAGATGGAGCAGCGCTACGCATACTCTCAAAAGTGCATGACCGTCCTCGAGAAGTTGGTGACGGAGCACATCCAGAGGGACATCGTCTTCAACGAGACTGCAAAGCAACTCTTTGGTGAGGATTTCGGGGACGCTGTCGGCGAGAAGGTGCATCAGCGCCGCTGGATGGAGCAGCTCATGCGGCTGGACAAAACGCCTGAGGCAGAGCGGCATAACGAGGAGGTCGTTGCGCTGGTCATGCTGGGCGAGGCCTACGGCAGAGGCGAGGGCCCTGCGGCAGAGGAAATCTTCAAGCGGGTCCGCCGCGAGAGATACGCCAAGGATTACCTAACGTGGGAGTCCAAGGCAATCGACGCCGAAGTGGACAGAGAGTTGCACAGTGCTATGAACAGACTGATGGACCTCACCGAGTTTGCCATG
Organism: Alistipes communis; assembly: GCA_963628105.1. Taxonomy (GTDB): domain Bacteria; phylum Bacillota; class Clostridia; order Peptostreptococcales; family Anaerovoracaceae; genus CAG-238. The sequence continues at coordinate 1,331 of CAVGEP010000285.1, read as the reverse complement.
CGGAATAACCCTTCGATGGCGGAGGCAGACGCGGCGCGGGACGCCATTCTGACCGGTACGGCGGAGACGTCCTACCCCGGCGGACTGGAGGGCGCATACCGGAAGCTCATCAATCCCGGCAGCGTTATCGCGTGGAATATTTCCAACGCCTGCGATGACTTCCATTCCTTCGGCGCGGAACTTAGCAAAGAGGAACAAGCACAGCGGTTCCGCCCTTATGAGATGAACGGCTGCTCCACACACGGCTGTGTCGTTGAGCACGTTGCCAACCCCTTCTACGCGGTTCTCGACACCGCCGGGCTGGTAAACTCCGGCGCGGCTGGACTCCCGAAGCGCAAAAACGAGCCGCATACCCTCAATGCGGCACAGTCCTTCGGCGGAGACATTGTCAACGGTCTGCTGGCGAGCCGCAACGAGATCATGTGGCAGAAGCTTCCGCGCTTTGCCCTGAATTCAAGCAACCACAAGTGGGTCAGAGGAAAGGCCAGCGAGATCAATGTCTTCTCCAACGAGAAGGGCCGCACGGTCATCGTTGTGAGCGACCCGCTCAGTCTGACCAACGGCCTGAGGTCCGAGCCACACTTCGATATGCCCGGACGCCTGCTCAATACAACAGGCTACAGCAAAAAGATCACAGACCTTTTGCAGGAAAGTACACGGAACGACCGCTTCATGCATAGTTCCGGGGCGTACCGCGACCTGAAGCGTGCCCTCAATGCAATGCCCAGAGAGATCCCCGATAATCTCAGCGTGCAGGAGGCAAGAAAGCTTGAGCGGTGTCTTGCCAATCTGAATAAGGCTGCAAAGGCATACCTCCAGCGGAAGAATGACCAGTACGAGGAACGCGGAGCCGACATTGAGGGCGGGGATCCCTACACGGGCAAGGACCCCTACGAAAAGGCGCGCTATGCCTTCGGCAAATCGGTGCTGAACTACACCAGTGAAATTGAGAAAAATGTGCAGTTTATCCGTGAGCATGCGGAAACCATGGCGGCAGTGCTTGCCGCGGAGCAGGAGGACGCGCGCAATCCCATCCCCGGAGATCCGAACCTGAGCGCTTACCAGCGCAAAGTAAAGCCCGAGGAGGACAGAATCGCCGAAGAGCAGCGCAGGGCGGAAGAGGAAAGGGCGCGTGCACAGCAGGAGGCGGAACGCCGGGAGAAGGCAGAACAGATCAACGCCGGAGAAACGATAGACTCAGTGATGGCCGAAGCGGAAGCCAAAAACCGTACAATGAATGAGGAGAACGATCTGATCGGAAACGACGGGAGGAACGAATCCTCGGAAGAACTCATCGGAGGCAATGCAATCACCGAGGCGGAGCAGCACCT
>CAVGEP010000284.1:0-2419 GCA_963628105.1 Alistipes communis | reverse complement strand
GACTGTTTGAATCGCTGGGAACCGCCTTGTAATAGGAGTTCTCAAAACGAATCTCATTCTCCTTAAACCCTTCATGATTCACCGGTAATTCCACCGTCGCCGACAATCCGCCGCCCGATTGGTTGCGGACCGTCACGACTACGGTATAAACCTCGTCGTCATAGGTATATCCGGTTTGCGCTGAAGAGATACGCTGTCTGACGGTATATACGTACTGACCGGCCCGGTTGTAGGTAATCGCGCCAATATCCGCATAGGATGTTCCCTGCATCGTAAAAAGGAATTCTCCGTTTACAGCATCCTCTGGCATCGGGGTTCCGGCTTCCTCTGTGCGCAGCACATAGGTAAACTGGTTTTCGGGCTGCCAACGGCTGCTGTTGACGGAAAAGACCTGATGGACGCGGATCGTTGCCGTGGCTTCATTTTCGGCAGCAAATGCCGTCAGAGACATACCTGTCAGTAAAAAGGTCAGGAGGAGAACGACTGTCAGTCCTCGAACAATGCTATTGGTTTTTTTGAACATTGTCTTGTTCCCTCCGCTTTGCATGATTTGTTTTCCTGCGCGCTGCCCTCAGAAATGCGCTATATACCGCAAGAATGAAAAGCAGCAGTATCAGAAACAGCAGTACCCACATGAAAGCAGGAATCTGCATGGCTCCCTGGGGCAGCGTATTGTTGTCAACGCGGAACGGTTGTTCCGTCGGCTCGCTCTGCGGCTCCTCATAAGGATTTGCCGGTACGGCATCCAGCAGCTTTGCTACAAGGACGTGCCGCCCGTTTGTGATGTCCTCCGTACAGGTACTGAGCAGGACGATCCGATCCTCCGTTGTTACGCTTGTCTCCCTTGTAAACATTGCAAGAGAAGCAATGCTTTCCAGGTAGCCGGTCTGCGTTTCCCAGGCTTGTATGCCCGGCTGATAAATACTGCTGTTATACGCATCTATTTCCAGCATTGCGAACATTTCCAGTCCGTACTCCCGGTCATCTGCGAAGAGATATCCGTACCGGTGACTGTCAAAGTAGGTCTTTTCTGCGAAATTTCCTATGTCGCCGAACATGGCGCTCTCCGCCATGTGATGCCCGTAGACAATGCTGTTGAAATCGCTGAAATCAGATTTGTTCCGATAGTCCAGATAAATGCTCCCGGAGGCTGCAAACTTTCCACTGGCATCCATCGTCAGGTACTTGGTGTTATCCTCCGCCTGTACGATGGGGTAGTCAATGCCGGTGCCGTACAGCGTGATCCAGCCGATGACCTCCTTGTTGTTCTGACGCAGTTCCTCAAAGGAAACCGTATCATCCGCCGAAGGCTTGTATCGCTCGAACTGCTTGCTGTCTGCCGCCGAATAAACCTGATTCGTATCCCACAATGCGTAAAACCCGATAAGCAGGCAAAGCAGGAGTGCGCCGAGCATGATCAGATCGACAATGCCCGACGCCAGTCGGACAAGAGACAGTCCCGCACGCTGCCATTTGTTCAATTCGCGGGAAAGCTCCTTTTCCATACTGTTCTCCTGCTTCTTATTCACTGTGATTATCTTGCCGAAGCACTGCGGCGGCGCTTAGCAGCGATGTATGCAACAAAGCCTGCTGCCGCAACGACGATCATCATGATAAACGGAAGGTTGTTGATGATAACGCCGGTGGGAGAGGTGCTTTCTAGGTTGTTGGTAACGGTGGCAGAGGCCTTATTCTCGGAAACAGGAGTTACAGAGATTCCGGTGTTGGTTGCAGCAGTTTTGTCATAACTCTGCTCAGCTGCATCGCCGTTTTTCACTTTGGCAGACACAGTGTACTTTTCGATAGCGATCGCATCTGTTTCCTTGAAGGAAACGTTTGCACCAGCGTAGAGGTTGAGGAAGACAAGCTTCTGACCATGTGCAAGTTCCACTTGGGTATTGGTGCCGATGACGATGTCACCCTTGGTCATATCGTATGTACCGTCTGCATTGTAGATTCTTGCCTGGACAGTCTGATCGGCTTCCGGAGCGATAGTGGGGTTGGAAGCGCTCACGGTGAATTCGAACGGAGTCACCATATCGCCGATGTCGCCGGTAACATTCTTTGCGATGGTCATCAGCGCATCAGTGGGATCAGTCTTGTCGGGGCCTTCCGGGTTTTCCGGATCGGGTTTAACAATGGACCCTCCCTTGACATAGGTGTTGACAAAACGAACGCCGCCGTTCACCGGCTTACCATCGGCATCCGGGGTCGGGTTCGGATCGACCTTGGTCTCTGCTGCGACTTCAGCACCCTTATCATCCTTCATCTGCTGTGCGGCGATCTCTGCAACATACGGACCGTTTGCGCCGTTCTTGACAACGACTGTCAGCTTGTATTCCGCTTGGGAATAGGTCGTTTTTTCCTTGTCCCCGTCGGTATAGGTGTCGGCAGTTTCCTTTACGGTATACACATACAC
>CAVGEP010000283.1:0-2422 GCA_963628105.1 Alistipes communis | reverse complement strand
AAAACCGCGCCGCCTACTATGAAAAGGGAGATCGGCGCAAGCGGGCGCACCGGCTTATCACCCGTGGTGCAGCCATCGAGAGCGTTGCACCGCAGACGAAAGATTTGAGCGAGACTGCATTTTACGCTTTTGCCGAACAGGTTTTCGCTCTGCCGGATACGCAAAGGCTGCTCACGGAAGCCATCGGCAATCATGCAGGAGGTGACTAAGTATCGTGCTTTTTCATTTTCATGTAACCCAGATCAAGCGCAGTGCGGGACAGTCCGCTGTGGCGTCTGCCGCCTACCGTGCCGGGGAAAAGCTGCACAGCGAATACTACGGCGAGATCAGCGACTACACCCGAAAAGGCGGCGTGATCTGCTCCGAAATCCTGTTGCCCTCTCATGCACCATCGGAGTATGCAGACCGTGAAACCCTCTGGAACGCGGTGGAGAAAGCCGAACGCGGGAAGAAAGCGCAGCTTGCATACAGCTTTGACATTGCCTTGCAGAACGAGTTTTCCATGCAGGAGAACATCGCTCTGGCAAGGCAATTTTTATTGGAGAACTTTGTGAGCCGAGGGATGGTGGTGGACTTTGCTGTTCATTCTCCCGACAAGGAGGACGTCGGCATTTCCAATCCGCACTTTCATGTCATGTGTCCCATTCGCCCTTTGGACGAACACGGCAGATGGGGCAACAAGCAGCGGCGGGAATATGTGCTGGACGAGCATGGTGAGCGCATCCGGGATGAGGCAGGCAACTATGTATTCAACGCTGTGCCGACCACCGATTGGGGCAGTCCTGAAACCTTGGAGCATTGGCGGCAGGCGTGGGCTGATCTGTGCAACGCGAAGTTTGCGGAGAAAGATTTGGATTGCCGGATCGACCACCGCAGCTATGAACGACAAGGCATTGAACAGATTCCTACCGTCCATGAGGGACCGTCTGTCCGAGCAATGGAAGCGAAGGGCATCCGCACCGACAAGGGCGACTTCAACCGCTGGGTTCGCAAAACCAACGCCATGCTGCGGGAAGCAAAGAATAAAATCGCCTCTTTGCTGAAATGGCTGAAAGCGGTTAAGGAAGAACTCTCCAAGCCGCAGCCGCCCATGCTGAACGATCTGCTGATGACCTATTACAACAACCGCAATAAAGGCGCATACAGCACAAAGGCCAAGACAGCCAACTTACAGCGGTATGCGGATGCGTTCTGCTTTTTGCAGGCGAAGCAGCTTTTTACCACTGATGATCTGGATACCGCGCTCCATTCCATGCAGAACAGCATCAGCGCAATGAAAGCGTCTGCCGGGGAAAAGCAATCCCGCATCAAGGAACTGGACGAGCTGCTGCGCATGGCACAGTATTATGTCGATGGAAAACCGGTTGCGGATAAGCTGGGAAGTATCCGTTTTGAAAAATCCAGACAGAAATACAAGTCGGAGCATGACGATACGCTGCGGACGTTCTACATGGCGGAGCGCAAGCTGAAACCGTATTTCAAGGATGGCAAGATACCCATCACCGCATGGCGCAGAGAGCGTGAGCGGTTAGAGCAGGAGTACAAGGACATTCAGACAGAGCTTTCGCCGCTTTACGCCGACGTTAAAAAGCTCTGGGCCATTCACTACAACATTTATGAAGTGCAGCATGAGCAGGAGCGGCAGCAGACACAACTGCGCAGCCGCAAAAACGAACAGGAATTATGAGAAAGGAATTGCCTATGGAAAAAGTCATCAATATTGAAAAGATCAACCGCGCCGTTATGACCGGTACGCCAGAAGAAGTGATCGAGCTTTGCAGGTTCATCCACATTGAAAGCTGCTTCGATTACGCCTGTGAGCCGCCCGCTGATTTTCTGGAGCAGTGCGAAAAATACTGGTCTGGACGCAGTGGCTTCTGCGGGACAGTCGAGCGCAAGATCGGCAACACATGGTACACCGTCGAAACTGTCTGCGACGGAAACGAGCCGCTTACCCAAAAGGTAAAACGGCTCATTTTTTCTGACCGGGAGGTGGCTTGTTAATGACAGCGACACAAAACTATGGTAATATAAATATAAGCACACCGATTCTGTCGGCTGACCCGAACGTGAAGGAGGACGTTATGACGGATCAGCAAAAAATTACGATACTCTACTGCCGCCTCAGCAATGAGGATAAATTGGAAGGCGAGTCGAATTCGATACAGAATCAACGCGAGCTTTTAACCAAATATGCAAAAGATCATGGCTACACAAACCTGAAAATTCTGGTGGACGACGGTTATACCGGCACGAACTTTCAGCGCCCCGGCGTACAGGAGGGCTTTGAACTGGTAAAGCAGGGATTGGTAGGCTGCTGGCTTTGCAAAGACCTATCCCGCTTTGGTCGTGATTATCTGACCGTAGGCCAGTACACCGACATCATCTTCCCCAGCTACGATGTGCGGTTCATTGCCGTCAA
>CAVGEP010000282.1:0-2426 GCA_963628105.1 Alistipes communis | reverse complement strand
GTCATCAAGCAGGAATACATATCGACAAACATAAGCCAGCGCGAGCTCGCGGAAAAGCACGGTGTGTCGGTTTCGTCGCTTGGGAAGAGGTGCGCATCGGAGGGGTGGAGCGGGCTGAGGAAAAAATTCAGAAAAAAAGTTGAAAAGAAAACAATGGAGAAAATCAGCCGAAAAAAAGCCTGTGAACTGGCGAAAATCGGAGACTGTGCGGATAAACTGGTGCGCCTTATAGATGAATCTTTAAACGATACGGCTTCGGTCAGGCAGACTATAGTCAAAATCGTGCCGGGCGAAGACGATGAGGACGAGGCAGAAGTCGAGGAATATTGCCTGCAAAAACTCGACACGAAATATCTGCGGCAAATGACAGCCGCGATGAAGGACTTAATGGAGATTCTGCGCGATGTTTACGGCAAGCCGAACACCGTGGAGCGGACAAACATGCAGAATGCTCAGGCGCGGCTTGAAATCGAAAAAGCAAAAGCGGCAGCAGGAATGCCGACGGACTACGGTGAATACGGCATAATCGAGATACCGGCAGTACTTGAGGAGGCTGCAGAAGAATGAAAATCTGGGAACCGCAGGAAAAACAGAGGAAATTTATGGAGCGTCCGGAATATGAAGTGCTGTACGGCGGCGCAGCGGGCGGCGGGAAGAGCGACGCGCTGTTGATTGAAGCCCTGCGGCAGGTGCATATCCCGTATTACCGCGGACTGATACTGCGAAAAACATATCCGCAGCTGTCTGAACTCGTAGAACGGTCTGAAATGCTTTATCCGCGGGCGATACGCGGCGCAAAATACAACGAGAGCAAACACCGATGGAGCTTTCCGAGCGGGTCGATGATCTATTTCGGCTCGATGCAATACACGAAGGACAGGCTTAAATACCAGGGCAAACACTATGATTTCATAGCTTTTGACGAGCTTACGCATTTCACCTGGGACGAATACAGCTATATGTTCTCGCGAAACCGCCCGGGAGGACCCGGCACGAGGGTTTATATGCGGGCGACGACCAACCCCGGAGGCATCGGACATGGCTGGGTAAAGTCTCGATTTGTCACTGCGGCGCCGCCAATGACACCGATAACGGAAAAGTTCAATGTGGTGACGCCGGAAGGGAAAATAATAGAGGGCAGCAGGAAGCGAATTTTTGTCCCGGCGACGGTCTTTGACAACCAGGAGCTTTTACACAATGACCCTGAATACATCATGAAGCTTGCCGCCATGCCGGAGGCGGAGAGAAAAGCACTGCTGTACGGCGACTGGGACAGCTTCTCGGGGCAGGTGTTCACGGAGTGGCGCAACGATCCCGAGCATTACAAAGACCAACGGTGGACGCATGTCGTTGAGCCGTTTAAAATCCCTGAATACTGGCAGATTTACAGAGGCTTTGACTTCGGCTACACGAAGCCGTATTCCGTGGGCTGGTATGCGGTGGACACGCACGGCAAGATATACCGCATAGCGGAACTGTACGGATGCACGGGTACGCCGAACGAGGGAGTGCGGCAAAACCCGGTCACGATTGCGGCGGAGATTCGGCGCATCGAAAACGAGGACAGAAATCTCAAGGGAAAGAACATCATCGGCATAGCAGACCCGTCAATTTTTGACGAGAGCCGCGGCGAGAGCGTAGCGCGAATGATGGAAAAATCCCCGAACTTCATAGTATTCTCCCCCGGTGACAACACGAGAATCGCCGGAAAGATGCAGTATCATTACCGCCTGGCGTTTGATTCGGAGGGCAACCCGAAGTTTCAAGTGTTTTCAACATGCCGGCACTTTATCCGCACTATTCCGGACATCGTCTATGACGAGAAATACGTTGAGGATATCGACACATCGCAGGAGGATCACATCTATGACGAATGCCGATATGTGCTGATGGAGAACCCGATAAGTCCGGAGCCCCGCAAAGCCCCGGCAAAAGTGCCGGATGATCCGTTGGAACTCAGAGAAAAGCCGGACAAATACAGCTTTTACAGACTATAGGAGGCAGAACAATGGCAAATAGCAGAAACCCGATAGAAGATATCAAGCGCCGCAGGGCGGAAATGCGCGACCAACAGCCGCAGGAGCAGACTGCAAGAAACCCGGAGCGGGATATTGCCGCACGAACGGAGGCATTGCGGCAAGAGCTTGGAAATCCCGTGCAAGAGGGTAGACAGGCAGAAACAGTGAATGAGAATGACACTGATGCTGTGAAGTATGAACCCGAGAGCGGGTCAGAGCAGGGTCCAATCACGCAGGAGTCAATCGCCCTGGCGGAGGAAACCTTGCGAAAATACAAAGACGGCAAGGCGAATCTCGAGAACAGGATAATCGAAAATGAGCAATGGTGGAAGCTCCGGCACTGGGAGACAATCAGGAAAGAACAGGCGAAGGGCGCGAACAAAGAACCCGAGCCTACTTCGGCATGGC
>CAVGEP010000281.1:0-2435 GCA_963628105.1 Alistipes communis | reverse complement strand
CTTTCGTGGCTTGCGGCAAACGGCACGGCAGCTATCGTCTGTTTCCCCGGTATTCTGTACCGCGGGGGAGCGGAGCAGAAGATACGGCGGTATCTCGTGGAAAACAACTTTGTGGACTGCATCATTCAGCTGCCCGCCAACCTCTTTTTCGGCACTTCCATTGCCACCTGCATTCTGGTGATGAAGAAAGGCAAGAGCGACAGCAAAACGCTTTTCATTGACGCGTCGAACGAATGCATCAAGGTCACGAATAACAACAAGCTGACGCCCGAAAACATTGACCGCATTGTAGACACCTACGCAAACCGCGCGGAGATCGCGCATTTCTCGCACCTTGCCGCGTTTGAGGAGATCGAGGCGAACGACTTCAACCTTTCGGTCTCCACCTATGTGGAGCAGGAGGACAAGCGAGAGAAGATCGACATTGTCAAACTCAACGCCGAGATTGAGGAGATCGTCAAGCGGGAAAATGTGCTGAGAGAGGAAATACGGAAGATCATCGAGGAGATTGAGGAGGGATAATTATGAGTTGGGAAGAAATGTATACATCAATGACACCCTGTCCTTGCGGAAAGGGGACGATTTCACAGGCACATTACGCAGATGACTGGAATCATTATAAAGATGGTGAAGTGGTTATCAACTGTGAAGAGTGTAACAAGCGGTACAGAGTAGAGGGAGAGGTACACCATATTAGCAAAGGAGAAAGCTATACAACATATTATTTGACCCCAAAGGATTATCCCGTGTACGATGGAATACAGGAGTCAAAAGTATGGGGATCACTTCATAACATTGACTCTATTCCGTTTCATGAGTATCTTATGGAAAATTATTCGTTCGTAGATTTGTGTTCAGCGCTAAACGAATACAGAGAAAAGGGAAACAGTGCCAAAGTTACTGGAATAGCGCGAAATATACGAGATGAACACAACAGAGTTTTTAAGTCTGTCAGAGTATCCTTGATAGAAGAAAAAATCCAAACCGCAATTCTTCAATATAAAGAGTATCAGGGAACTTATGAACAAAGAATACTTACTCGAATGCAAGAAAAATCAGAGCGCAAAGCATACGAAGCAGAGAAACGAAAGCATCAGGTAAAAATAATATTCAGGTGATGAAATGACTAAACTTGAAGAATTGATAAAAGAACTTTGCCCTAACGGTGTGAATGAAAAAACTCTATCTGAAGTTACGGTTGCAGTTAACATTGGTATAAACCCGAGAAAGTTTTTTAAATTGAATCCAGATGAAGCAGATTGCTTTTATGTGACCGTTAGAGAATTGAATGGTTTACAGGGTGTATGCGAATATGATAAAACAGACAAAATCAATCGTGAAGCAGTCCGCTTAATCAATGAACGCGCTAACATAGAGAAAGGTGATTTGTTATTTTCCAATACAGGGACAGTAGGGAAAATGGCGTTGGTACTCGAAAAGCCTGAAAAATGGGGTGTGAATGAGGGAATATATGTGATTAAACCCGATTATAAAATTGTCACATCAAAATATTTGTTTTACTATCTTTCTGGCAATAGCGCTTACAGAGAATATTCAACTAAATTTACCGGTTCAACGCTAAAACATGTTACGCAAGCGGCTTTACTTTCTATACATATCCCCGTCCCCCCACTTCCGGTGCAGGAGGAAATTGTCCGGATACTGGACAGTTTTACGGAACTCACGGCGGAACTCACGGCGGAACTCACGGCGAGAAAGAAACAGTATGAGTATTATAGGGATAAGTTGCTGACATTTTCAAGCAATGTAAAATGGATGACCATATCCGATGTTTGCCGGAAAATAGTTTCTGGAGGTACACCGCAAACTGGGAATTCCGACTATTATGGTGGAAATATTCCGTGGTTACGTACTCAAGAAATAGATTGGATGGACATTTTTGATACTTCAATTAAAATTACTGATGATGGACTGAAAAATTCTGCGGCAAAATGGATTCCTGCAAATTGTGTTATTGTAGCTATGTACGGCGCCACAGCAGCAAAAGTTGCAATCAATAAGATCCCCATAACTACAAATCAGGCGTGTTGTAATTTGGAGATAAATTCCGATATTGCGTTATATCGTTATGTTTTTCACTGGCTCTGCAAAGAATATCCAGTGCTAAAAGGATTAGGACAAGGTTCACAGTCAAATATCAACTTGCAGACAATAAAACATTATAAAATTCCTGTCCCTACGCTTGAAATTCAGAAGCTCCTTGTGGAAATTCTTGACAACATCGATTCCATCTGCTCCAACCTGAAAATCGGTCTCCCCGCCGAAATCGAAGCAAGAACAAAGCAATATGAATACTATCGGGACAAATTACTATCATTTAAGGAAAAGTTATGATTGAACATTTGATAACCGAGATAAACTCCTGCTTAAAAAATGATCTTCAAATTGCCGCGTTGACTATGGCGCTGACACTA
>CAVGEP010000280.1:1195-2439 GCA_963628105.1 Alistipes communis | reverse complement strand
ATTATGGCGGGGTCTGCCTTGCCGAAAGGCGGACCCCGCGATTTTGGGAGAATGAAATGGAATACAAGACAATATTGACGGAACAAAACGGAAAGATTTTAAAGATTATCTTTAACAATCCGGAAAAATTGAACGCCCTTACGGATACTTTCTTGGCAGAATTTACAGACCTTTTGGACAAGCTGGAAAAAAGCGACATTCAGGTCGTCATTCTCACCGGATCCGGAAAGGCGTTCATAGCGGGAGCAGACATCACCCTAATGCGTACCATGACTCCCGGGGAAGCTGCGGAATATTCCCGCGTAACGACGGAAGTTTATCGCAAGATGGAAGCTTCGAAGAAAATTTTTATTGCGGCAATCAACGGATATGCCTTTGGGGGCGGCTGCGAAATGACCCTTGCCTGCGATCTGAGAATCGCCTCTGCAAAAGCGAAGATGGGCTTGCCGGAGGTCAGCTTGGGAATTTTTCCGGGCGGCGGCGGCACCCAGCGTCTGCCGAGACTGATCGGCGCTGCAAAGGCGAAAGAGCTGATTTTTACCGGAAAGACCATTACGGCACAAGAGGCTTACGAAATGGGGCTTTTGAACGAAGTTTGCCAGCCTGAGGAGCTGGAAACAAAAGCGGAGGAGATGGCGGCTGCGATACTAAAGAACAGTTGCTCCGCTGTGAGTCTTGCAAAGGAATCCGTAAACAACGGACTGCAATCTGACATCATCTCGGCTATAAATTTAGAGAAAAATCTGTTTGCCCTGTGCTTCGGTACAGACGACCAAATCGAAGGCATGAACGCCTTTGTGGAGAAGCGCAAGGCGAATTTCAAATAAGGAGGCGGAAAAGATGAGCTATACAATCAATCAATTACAGGTCGGTCAAAACGCGCAGTTTTCAAAGACCATCAGCGAAAGCGACGTTTATTTGTTCGCGGGAGTGACGGGGGATATGAATCCCGCCCATCTTAACGCGGTATATTCCAAAGACGGGGTTTTCCACGAAAGAGTTGCTCACGGGATGCTTTCAGCCAGCCTGATTTCAACAGTTCTGGGGACTGAACTCCCGGGGAAGGGGACGATCTATCTCCAGCAACAGGTAAAATTCGTGGCTCCGGTTCATTTCGGCGACACCATTACGGCAACCGTCGAGGTACTCGAAAAGAACGTGGAGAAAAACAGAGTTAAGCTAAAAACGACTTGCACCAACCAAGACGGACAGGTCGTTGTAGATGGCGAAGCACTCGCCATGCC
>CAVGEP010000280.1:0-1185 GCA_963628105.1 Alistipes communis | reverse complement strand
CACCTATACACCTAATACACATATAAGCTAAAACCGACAGGTTTATGCGGCAATCTAAATTCTTTTGGCCTGGGAGCGGCGCGGAGGACAGCAATCTTCCGGCGGCTCCTTTTTTCTTTTTGGTTGTTTCTTTGCCAAAAATCAAGTATACTATAGATATCGAGAATGTGACAGACGGAAAACACGGACCTATCGAAAGGAGTGCGGGGAAATGAGCAATACAGGAAAACAAAAGAAAATCTCCATCGGCGTGGAGGATTTCAGAGAAATCATTGATAGAAACGGATATTTTGTGGATAAGACCTTGATGATAAAAAAACTGATTGAGAGCAATGCAAAGGTAACCTTGTTCATGCGCCCCCGGCGCTTCGGCAAGACCCTCAATCAGCTTATGATTCGCCGCTTCTTTGAGGACGAAATCACCGAAAAAGGTGAAAAAGTGGATAACGGCTACCTTTTCGACGGGCTTGCAATCGCTAAATGCGGCGAGGAAATCATGCGGCATCAGCAGCAGTATCCGGTCATTTTCGTAAGTTTGAAGTCAGCGAAACAGCCGAAATATGAAATGGCGTATGGTGCCCTTGCAGACGAAGTTTATCACGAGTTTATGAGGCACCGCTATGTTTTGCAGTCAGATGCGCTGCTTCCGATTGAAAAAGAACGCTATGAAAATCTACTGAATCGCAGAGCAGATGAAAAAGAGGTTGCGAAGGCATTTGCCTTTCTTTCAGAGTGCCTTTACAAATATCACGGAAAGAATACCATTATCCTCATCGACGAGTACGATGTGCCGCTGGAAAACGCATATTTCGAAGGTTTTTACGATAAAATGATTAAATTTATCCGATCCCTCTTTGAATCGGCACTGAAGACCAATCCGTACCTTGAAAAAAGCGTAATTACGGGGTGCCTGAGAATCAGCAAGGAGAGCATTTTTACCGGGCTGAATAACTTAGAAACCGACAGCGTCCTTCACACACGCTACGGAGATTCCTTCGGATTCACTCAGGAAGAAGTAGAGGAGCTCCTGGCCTACTATGGCCTGAGCGAAAACCTCGACGAAGTAAAGAAATGGTATGACGGCTACCTGTTCAACGAGTTTGAGATCTATAACCCATGGAGCATACTCAAATATGTCAATGACCGCAAGGATCATGTGACCGAGTTTGCCCTGCCATACTGGTC
>CAVGEP010000279.1:0-2445 GCA_963628105.1 Alistipes communis | reverse complement strand
GGTTGAAGAAAGAATCTTCAAGCTTGAGGATATGATAAAAAAAGCCAAGATCATCAAAGAAGAGGAAATGACCAACGATTTCGTCGGAGTCGGCTCCAAGGTTCTCGTAAAGGACGAGGATAGCGGAGAAGAAATGGAATTTACCATCGTAGGTTCCACAGAGGCGGACCCGTTCGCTCTCAAGATCTCCAACGAATCCCTGGTAGGCCAACATCTTATTGGCAAGAAAACAGGCGAAATAGCAGAAATCATCGTTCCGGACGGGACGCTTCACTACAAAATCGAAAAGATTAGCAGATAAAGCGCAAGACACAATGCAGATCTATCGCAAATAGAAAGCGGGCAGAACGCGAGACGGAATGCGCACAGAATGCGAGACAGAATGCGCACGGAATGCGCACACAAAATAAGAAAGGGAAAAAAATGAGCACAGAAGATGTAAGAGTAAATCAGACTACGGCCGGGCCTGAGGAAGTTTCGGAAGAAGCCCTCAGCGAGCAGCGGCAAATCAGAAGAGAAAAGCTAAGAAATCTGCAAGAAGAGGGCAGAAACCCATTCCTGATCGAAAAATGGGATGTAACAGCCCACTCCATGGACATAAAAGAAAACTTCGAGGCGATGGAAGACCAGGAGGTTTCCGTTGCGGGCAGAATTATGGCATTCCGTAACATGGGCAAGGCTTCCTTTATCAATATCCAGGATAAGCAGGGAAGAATCCAGGTATATGTAAGACGCGACGACATCGGAGAAGAGGACTACAAGTGGTTCAAAAAATACGACATCGGCGACATCCTCGGCATCGAGGGCAAGGTCTTCAAGACAAAGACCGGCGAGGTTTCCATCCACGCGACCAAGGTGGTGCTTCTCTCCAAGTCCATCCAGGTACTCCCGGACAAGTGGGCAGGCCTGAGGGACCAAGACCAAAGATATAGACAGAGATATGTGGACCTCATCATCAATCCTGAGGTTCGCGAGGTTTTCTTAAAGAGAGCAACGATCATCAAGGAATTCAGGAGAGTATTAGAAGAAGACTACGGCTACCTCGAGGTGGACACTCCGATCCTTACGACCATCGCAGGCGGTGCCAACGCAAGACCGTTCGAGACGCACCACAACACGCTCGACCTTGACATGAAGCTTAGAATTTCCAACGAGCTTTTCCTCAAGAGATGCATCGTAGGCGGCCTTGACAGGGTTTACGAAATGGGCAAGATGTTCCGTAACGAGGGCATGGACAGGCGCCACAATCCGGAATTTACCAATATGGAATGCTATGCGGCATACCAGGACATGGACTTCGTCATGGAAGTTACCGAGCAGATGGTATACAAGGCTCAGATGGCCGTAAACGGCACGCCGATCATAAAATACCAGGGCAAGGAATTCGACGTAACACCGCCTTGGAAGAGACTTAACATGGCAGATGCCATCAAAGAAATCACGGGCGTTGACTTTGATAATATCAAAACCGACGAAGAGGCAAGAGCAGCCGCCATCGCCCAGGGCATGGACCCTGAGGAGGTCAAGGAACAGACCAGAGGCAAGATCCTCGCCGAAATGTTCGAAGAATATTGCGAGGATATTCCGGGATACCTTGACGGACCGGTATTTGTCATCGGACATCCAGTAGAGGTTTCGCCGCTCGCAAAGAGAGACCCGAAAGACCCTCGAATCACCAGAAGATTCGAAGCATATATCAACGGCTGGGAAATCGCAAATGCATTCTCCGAGCTCAACGACCCGATCGACCAGTACGAAAGATTCGCAGAGCAGCAGAGACAGCTTGACTGCGGCATCGACGACGAGGCTCATCCTATGGACCTTGACTTCGTCAACGCGCTCGAGGTTGGACTTCCGCCGACCGGGGGCCTCGGAGTTGGCATCGACAGATGCATCATGCTCATCCTCGACCAGCCGTCCATCAGAGATATCGTGCTCTTCCCGACCATGAAGCCGGTAGGACCAGACAATGCGGAGAAGAAGCCGGGCGCCGAGCCAAAAAGGCCGGTAGCCCTTGACAAGGCAAAGATCCAGATCGAGCCTCTCTTCGAAGAATATGTAGACTTCGATACCTTTGCGGCCTGCGACTTCAGGGCAGTCAAGATCAAAGAATGCACAGAGGTTCCAAAGAGCAAGAAGCTCCTTAGGTTCGTTCTCGACGACGGAACCGGCACGGACAGAATCATCCTTTCCGGCATCCACGGATATTACGAACCGGAAGAGCTGGTCGGAAAGACCGCCGTTGCCATCACAAACCTTCCGCCAAGAAAGATGATGGGAGAGGAGAGTAACGGCATGCTCCTTTCCTGCATAAACAAGTACGACGGCGAGGAAATGCTAAACTTCATGATGCTCTCAGACGAAGTTCCGGCAGGAGCCAAGGTCTACTAAACGAAAATACAGCCTCCCCAGGGGCAAAACAAAATTATCCCGGGGAGGCTATTT
>CAVGEP010000278.1:1179-2454 GCA_963628105.1 Alistipes communis | reverse complement strand
AGGAGATTACGGTAGAAGAATTTGCGGAAATCAGGGCTAGGGAAGCCGCCGAGGACGCCTATGCCGAGGGCGAAAAATCCGGATTCTCAAAAGGTGAAAAATCCGGCTTCTCCAAGGGCGAAAGTGTAGGACTGGCAAAAGGCGTAGAGCGCGGCGCAGTGCAGGAAAAGCGTGAGATTGCAAAGAACTTGCTCGCAAAGAAAATGCCTATGCCTGAGATTGCAGAAATCACGGGCTTGACGGTACATGAAATCGAAGAATTATAACAGGTAGTGGGTTTGCGCAACAGATCCACCCCAAAATAGAAGGAGCCAAGCGGAAGCTCGCCCAAAATATGGCTGGCTTTCGCATTTTTGTTGTTTATTTTCGAAAAATCAAGTATACTGGTATATAAGCAAAATAAAAAACAAAGCAAGTAAAAAGAACGGTAAGGAAAAAGAAATGAGCAAGGCAGATAAACTATTTGTAAATATGTGCGAGAAAATTCTCACGGAGGGCTTTTCCACAGAAGGGGAAACGGTCAGAGCCCGCTGGGAAGACGGCTCGCCGGCATATACGATCAAAACCTTCGGAGTCGTAAACAGGTACGACCTTTCCGAGGAATTTCCGGCGCTGACACTAAGACCCACGGCGATCAAATCCGCAACGGACGAGATCCTCTGGATCTGGCAGAGAAAATCCAACAACATCCACGACCTGAAGCCCCATATCTGGGACGAGTGGGCGGATGAAACAGGATCCATCGGCAAGGCATACGGCTATCAAATGGGAAAGAAATATAAATTTGCCCAAGGGGAAATGGATCAGGTGGATAATGTACTTTGGCAGCTCAAAAATCAGCCTCAGTCAAGACGGATCATGACAAACATATACAACTTTGAGGACCTATCCGAAATGAATCTGGAGCCCTGCGCTTACAGCATGACCTTCAATGTGACGGGAAATAAGCTGAACGCGATCCTCAACCAGCGCTCACAGGATATTTTGGCGGCAAACAACTGGAATGTGGTGCAATATTCGATTCTTGTTATGATGTTTGCCCAGGTAAGCGGACTTGCCCCCGGGGAGCTTGTCCATGTGATATCGGACGCCCACATATACAATAAGCATATTCCGGTGATCGAGGAGCTCATAAAAAGGCCACAGTATCCGGCGCCAAAGGTAAGGCTAAATCCGGACGTGAAAGACTTTTACGAATTTACCACGGCGGATGTCTTGGTGGAGGATTATAAGACGAATCCCCAGGTACTGAACATACCTCTCGCAATTTAACGA
>CAVGEP010000278.1:0-1151 GCA_963628105.1 Alistipes communis | reverse complement strand
GTACTGAACATACCTATCGCAATTTAACGATTTAGCATATCCGTCTCCGCCACAAAATGCATCGCAATTTAACGATGTATCCGAAAAAGCAAAGGAACAAATATCGCAAATTGACGATGCTGTTGAAATTACAACGATATGGGCAGAGCTTATGCGAGACAGCTTGACGGAAACGAAAGGAACAAGAAGAATGAATTTAATCGTAGCAGCAGATGAGAACTGGGGCATAGGAAAGGACGGTGGGCTTCTTACCCACCTGCCGGGCGACCTCAAATACTTTAAGGAGAAAACGATGGGCAAGGTTGTTGTCATGGGAAGGGCGACCCTCGAAAGCCTCCCTGGAGCAAGACCGCTGCCGCAAAGAACCAATATCATTTTGACGAGGGATGCGAGCCTTCAAAGGGAGGGCTGCATCGTTGTCCATAGCATGCAGCAGCTTCTCGAGGAGTGTGCAAAATATGACCCGGATGATGTGATGATAATCGGCGGTGAGCAGATCTATATGCAGCTCATCAGGCAGTGCGAAAGGCTTTTTATCACAAAAATTTTCGCAAGCTTCGACGCGGATAAACATATTATGAATGTTGACAAAATGCAGAGCTTTGTGCTCGCGTGCGAAAGCGATGTAATGGAAGAGAATGGGATATGTTACCAATTCCTCGAGTATCGCAAGAAAGCGTAAAATCGTAAAAAATCATAAGAAACGCAAATTATGTAGGGACGAAAACCACAGAATGCATGGAGAATGCAAAAATCAGGAGATCGGAATGGCAAAAGTAAAGAACAAGAGAGAAAATCACGCGACAAAACGCGGCACATACGGCTACGGCTACGGCCCCAATAATCAAAACGAGGGTCAAAGCCGTGCGGGGCAGAAAAAGTCCGGGTCAAGGCACGCCCTTTCGGGAAACGGCAGCGACATGAGCGACAGGTGCACTAGGAGCGCAAGGAAAGATAACAAAGATATGCCGCAAAGACGGAAAGCAGGCGGGACCTTTGCTTTCGCAGAAGAAGCTGAGAGAAACGAAAATATCATCGTCGGCAGAAATCCGGTTACAGAGGCACTCAAAAGCGGCAGAGAAATTGATAAACTGCTCGTAAGCAGCACGGAAGGCTCCATGATCAAGATCCTTGCAATGGCAAAGGAGAAT